>NZ_JBHWBS010000011.1:0-66192 GCF_042735655.1 Streptomyces sp. NPDC059567
CCGCTCCGGCCCCCCCCCCCGCGCCCGGCGGGGCCCGGGGGCGCGACCGGGGGGGCCCCCCCGCCCACCACCCCGCGCCGGGCCCCGCCCCCCAGGTCTCCGGGCCCTTCCTCGTACACGTACCGCTACGGCAGCTGAGCCGCCTGCGCCTGCCGCGCCTCGCGGCTCTCACGGCGGTTGCCGCGGAAGGTGTTCACCCGACGGGCCGTCGCGAAGAGGGGGATCACGGCGCCCATCACCACCTGCAGGGCACAGCCGGCCTGCAGCAGGAACTGTCCGCCCGGCGCGTCGAACGCCCAGGCGGCCAGCATCCCCATGGCTCCGACGATCCAGGCGAGCATCGCCACCGCGAGGACACCCCGCGGCTTGGGGTACTCGACCCGGCTCACCATCAGCCAGGCGACGCCGATGATCGCGAGCAGCGTCGGGATGAACGGCAGCTCGAGGAGCACGATCGAGACCACAGTGAGCGCGCCGAAGGGGCTCGGCATGCCCTGGAACATGCCGTCCTTCAGGGTCACGCAGGAGAATCTCGCCAGCCGCAGCACCACCGCGAGCAGCACCACGATCGCGGCCACCGCCGAGACCTTCTGCTGCGCGCCGGGCGTGACCATGCCGTACACGAGTACGAAGTAGGCCGGGGCCAGACCGAAGCTGATCAGGTCCGAGAGGTTGTCCAGCTCGGCGCCCATCGGGGACGAGCGCAGCTTGCGCGCCACGATGCCGTCGAACAGGTCGAAGATCGCCGCGGCGAGCATAAGGATCACGGCGGTGGCGGCGCTGTTGCGCGCCATGCCGGTCTCGGTGCTGCCCGTGAGGTGCGGGATGAGGATGCCCGTGGTGGTGAAGTACACCGCCATGAATCCACACGTGGCGTTACCGAGCGTGAGGGCGTCCGCTATGGACAGCCTCAACGACAGGGGCATCTCCTCGGCCTCTTCGGCCTCCTCCGCGTCGCCGTCGGCGACCCAGTCGGCGGCCCGGGTGTCGGGATCAATCACGGTCAATGCGAGTCACCCCCGCGGTCGTGGTCTGACCGACCTCGACGGCGACGTCGACACCTTCCGGAAGGTAGATGTCAACGCGCGACCCGAAGCGGATCAGACCGATGCGCTCGCCCTGCTCGACCTTCGTCCCCTGCGGGATGTACGGCACGATGCGGCGGGCCACGGCCCCCGCGATCTGCACCATCTCGATGTCACCGAGCTCGGTGTCGAAGTGCCAGACAACGCGCTCGTTGTTCTCGCTCTCCTTGTTGAACGCCGGGACGAACCCACCGGGGACGTGCTCCACGGACGTCACCGTGCCGGCGAGCGGCGCGCGGTTGACGTGGACGTTCAGCGGGCTCATGAAGATGGCGACCCGGGTGCGCCCGTCCTTCCACGGCATGATGCTCTGCACCACACCGTCGGCGGGGGAGATGACCCGGCCCTGAGCGATCTCGCGCTCGGGGTCGCGGAAGAACCACAGCATGCCCGCCGCCAGGGCGGTGGTGGGCACGGCGATGGCCGCGGCACGCCGAGACTTGCGCGCACGCACGAGGCTCAGCGCCGCGGTGGCGACGGTCGGCAGAAGCCACGGCGATGCTCCGCGTGCGATGCGTACGCCCTTGGGGGTGTCGCGGTGTGCAGAGGTTTGGCTGTGGGGCATGGATGACCTTCGTAGCGGATGATGCCGCACTTGCAACGGGGGACGGCGGCTTTCGGGCGATGCTATCGGTTGCGGGCCGCAACTGGGCAAGCCAGAAGCCGAGTCGGCGGCCGGAAGACGATGACAGGGTGTGATCTTCTTCGCGGCCAAACCGACCCAAATGCGACAATCAGCCCTGGAATCGGTACTCCTCGAGCAGCCTGCGCCCAATGATCATTTTCTGGATCTCGGCGGTACCTTCGCCGATGAGCAGCATCGGCGCCTCGCGGTAGAGGCGCTCGATCTCGTACTCCTTCGAGAACCCGTATCCGCCATGGATACGGAAGGCGTCCTCGACGACTTCCTTGCAGTATTCGGAGGCGAGGTACTTCGCCATCCCCGCTTCGAGGTCGTTTCGTTCCCCGGAGTCCTTTTTGCGTGCTGCATTCACCATCATGGCATGAGCGGCCTCGACCTTGGTAGCCATCTCGGCGAGCTTGAACTGAATCGCCTGGTGCTGGGCGATCGCCTTGCCGAAAGTGTGACGTTGCTGGGCATACGAGACACCCAGTTCGAAGGCACGCTGCGCGACACCACAGCCACGGGCCGCGACATTCACGCGGCCGACCTCCACGCCGTCCATCATTTGGTAAAACCCTCGGCCGGTGGTGCCGCCGAGTACCCGATTGGCCGGAATGCGCAGTCCGTCCATGATGAGTTCAGTGGTGTCGACACCCTTGTAACCCATCTTGTCGATCTTCCCGGGGATCGTGAGGCCGGGGCGGACCTCTCCGAAGCCGGGCTCCTTCTCGACGAGGAAGGTCGTCATCGACTTGTGGGGCGCCGTGCCCTCGGGGTGTCCTTCGTCACTTCGGACGAGAACGGCGACCAGCGTTGACGTTCCGCCGTTCGTCAGCCACATCTTCTGGCCGTTGAGGACGTACTCGTCGCCGTCCTTGACCGCCTTGGACGTGATCGCCGACACGTCCGAGCCGAGGCCCGGCTCCGACATCGAGAAGGCGCCACGCGTCTCGCCGGCCGCCATCCGCGGAAGGAAGTAGTCCTTCTGCTCCTGGGTGCCGTGCTGCTTCAGCATGTACGCGACGATGAAGTGCGTGTTGATGATGCCGGAGACCGACATCCAGCCGCGGGCGATCTCCTCCACGCACAGCGCGTAGGTGAGCAGCGACTCACCCAGACCCCCGTACTCCTCGGGGATCATCAGACCGAAGAGGCCGAGCTCCTTGAGCCCGTCGACGATCTGCTGGGGGTACTCGTCGCGGTGCTCCAGCTCGGTGGCGACCGGGATGATCTCCTTGTCGACGAACTCCCGGACGGTCTTGAGGATCTCCTGCTGGACGTCCGTGAGCCCGGCGGTCTGGGCGAGTCGGGCCATGGCTACTTCTCCGTCTTCTTTGCGGGCTCGATCAGCTCGGGGCGGCCGGGCTGCTCGCCGCCGCGCTCCTTGATGTACGTCTCGGTGGGGACCATCACCTTGCGGCGGAAGACGCACACGAGGGTGCCGTCCTGCTTGTAGCCCTTGGTCTCGACGTAGACGATGCCGCGGTCGTTCTTCGACTTCGACGGGGTCTTGTCGAGGACCGTGGTCTCGCCGTAGATCGTGTCGCCGTGGAAGGTCGGCGCGACGTGACGCAGCGACTCGATCTCCAGGTTGGCGATCGCCTTGCCCGAGACGTCCGGCACGGACATGCCGAGCAGCAGCGAGTAGATGTAGTTGCCGACGACGACGTTCTTCTTGAAGTCCGTCGTGTTCTCCGCGTAATTCACATCCATGTGAAGCGGGTGGTGGTTCATCGTCAGCAGACAGAAGAGGTGGTCGTCGTACTCGGTGACCGTCTTTCCGGGCCAGTGCTTGTAGACGGCGCCGATCTCGAACTCTTCGTAGGTGCGGCCGAACTGCATCGGACTCAGGCCTCCGGGATCTCGAACTTGGTGGTGCGCTCCATGCCGGCGGCGCGGCCCTTGCCGGAGATGACCAGGGCCATCTTGCGGGAGGCCTCGTCGATCATCTCGTCGCCGAGCATGGCCGAGCCCTTCTTGCCGCCGGCCTCGGAGGTGTAGTAGTCGTACGCGTCCAGGATCAGCTCGGCGTGGTCGAAGTCCTCCTGCGAGGGGGAGAAGATCTCGTTCGCGGCGGCGACCTGGTCCGGGTGGAGCACCCACTTGCCGTCGAAGCCCAGGGCCGCGGCGCGGCGGGCGACCGCCTGGTAGCCCTCGGGGTTGCGGATCTGCAGGTAGGGGCCGTCGATCGCCTGGAGGTTGTTGGCGCGGGCGGCCATCAGGATCTTCATCAGGATGTAGTGGTAGGCGTCGGCGTCGTAGCCGGGCGGCTGCTCGCCGACGACCAGGGACTTCATGTTGATGGAGGCCATGAAGTCGGCCGGACCGAAGATGATCGTCTCGACGCGCTGCGAGGCGGTCGCGATCGCGTTGACGTTGTTCAGGCCCTGGGCGTTCTCGATCTGCGCCTCGATGCCGATCTTGCCGACCTCGAAGCCCATGGTCTTCTCGATCTGCGTCAGCAGCAGGTCGAGCGCCACGATCTGCTGGGCGTCCTGGACCTTCGGCAGCATGATGCAGTCGAGGTTCTGGCCGGCGCCCTCGACGACGGTGACGACGTCACGGTACGTCCAGTGGGTCGTCCAGTCGTTGACCCGCACCACGCGCGTCTTGCCGGTCCAGTCGCCCTCGTTCAGGAACTTGACGATGGTGTGGCGGGCCTCGGGCTTCGCCAGCGGCGCGCAGGCGTCCTCCAGGTCCAGGAAGACCTGGTCGGCGGCGAGCCCCTGGGCCTTCTCCAGGAAGCGGGGGTTGGAGCCGGGGACCGCCAGGCACGAGCGACGCGGGCGGAGTCGGTTCACGGGGCTGGTCATGCGGGGACCTCCAGGGGGTCGAGCTTGTTCGCTTTCCGGATCTCGTCGACGATACGGCCGATGATCTCCGTGATACCGAAGTCCTTCGGTGTGAAGACGGCGGCCACACCCGCACGCTTCAGTTCTGCGGCGTCGGCGTTCGGGATGATCCCGCCGACGATGACCGGGACGTCGTTCGCCCCCGCCTCACGGAGACGGTCGAGGACGTCCGGGACCAGCTCGGCGTGCGAGCCGGAGAGGATCGACAGACCCACGCAGTGCACGTCCTCGGCGAGGGCCGCGTTGACGATCTGCTCGGGCGTCAGCCGGATCCCCTGGTAGACCACCTCGAAACCGGCGTCACGCGCGCGTACGGCGATCTGCTCGGCCCCGTTGGAGTGCCCGTCCAGGCCGGGCTTGCCGACCAGGAGCCGCAGCCGCCCCGCGCCCAGCTCCGCGGCCGTCCGCGCCACCTTCTCCCGTACGAGAGCCAGCGGAGTGCCCTCCTCGGCCGTCACCGCGACGGGGGCGGAGGAGACGCCCGTGGGGGCGCGGAACTCGCCGAAGACGTCCCGCAGCGCCCAGGACCACTCGCCGGTCGTGACGCCCGCACGCGCGCACTCCAGGGTGGCGGCGAAGAGGTTGCCCTCACCGGCGGCCGTCGCCTTGAGGGCCGCCAGAGACTCCTGGGCCCGGGTCTCGTCACGATCGTCGCGCCACTCGTGGAGCTTCGCGACGACCTTGGCCTCGTTGGCCGGGTCGACCGTCATGATCGCCGTGTCGAGGTCCGAGGTGAGGGGGTTCTCCTCGGTCGACTGGAAGATGTTGACGCCGACGATCTTCTCGTCGCCGGCCTCGATCCGGGCGCGCCGCTCGGCGTGCGAGGAGACCAGCTGGGACTTGAGGTAGCCGGACTCGACGGCGGCCATCGCGCCGCCCATCGCCTGGATCCGGTCGATCTCGGCCAGGCACTCCTCGACGAGCGACTCGACCTTGGCCTCGATCACGTGCGACCCGGCGAAGATGTCCTCGTACTCCAGCAGGTCGGACTCGTGGGCGAGCACCTGCTGGATACGGAGCGACCACTGCTGGTCCCAGGGGCGGGGCAGGCCGAGCGCCTCGTTCCACGCGGGCAGCTGGACGGCACGCGCGCGTGCGTCCTTGGAGAGCGTCACGGCCAGCATCTCGAGCACGATCCGCTGGACGTTGTTCTCCGGCTGGGCCTCGGTCAGACCGAGCGAGTTGACCTGCACGCCGTAACGGAACCGGCGCTGCTTGTCGTTCTCGATGCCGTACCGCTCGCGCGTGACCTTGTCCCAGATGCGGCCGAAGGCGCGCATCTTGCACATCTCCTCGATGAAGCGGACGCCCGCGTTCACGAAGAACGAGATACGGGCGACGACCTCGCCGAAGCGGTCCGCGGGGACCTGGCCGGAGTCCCGGACCGCGTCGAGCACCGCGATCGCGGTGGACATCGCGTACGAGATCTCCTGGACCGGAGTGGCCCCCGCCTCCTGCAGGTGGTAGCTGCAGATGTTGATCGGGTTCCACTTCGGGATGTTGTTCACCGTGTAGGTGATCATGTCCGTCGTGAGGCGGAGGGAGGGGCCGGGCGGGAAGACGTGCGTCCCGCGCGACAGGTACTCCTTCACGATGTCGTTCTGGGTGGTGCCCTGGAGCCGGGTGACGTCCGCGCCCTGCTCCTCGGCGACCACCTGGTAGAGCGCCAGCAGCCACATCGCCGTGGCGTTGATGGTCATCGAGGTGTTCATCTGCTCCAGGGGGATGTCCTGGAACAGCCGGCGCATGTCACCGAGGTGCGAGACCGGGACCCCGACCCGGCCGACCTCGCCGCGGGCGAGGATGTGGTCGGGGTCGTAGCCGGTCTGCGTCGGCAGGTCGAACGCGACCGAGAGGCCGGTCTGACCCTTGGCGAGGTTGCGCCGGTACAGCTCGTTGGACGCCTCGGCGGTCGAGTGACCGGCGTACGTCCGCATGAGCCACGGCCGGTCCTTCTGACGCTCAGTCATGTACGTTCCCGGGATCAGATGTTACGGAAGCGGTTGATGGCGTCGATGTGCTTCGCGCGCATCTCCGGGTTGCGGACGCCCAGGCCTTCCTCGGGGGCGAGCGCGAGGACGCCGACCTTGCCCTGGTGCAGGTTGCGGTGGACGTCGTAGGCGGCCTGCCCGGTCTCCTCCAGGGAGTAGACCTTGGAGAGCGTGGGGTGGATCTTGCCCTTGGCGATCAGGCGGTTGGCCTCCCACGCCTCGCGGTAGTTGGCGAAGTGCGAGCCGATGATCCGCTTCAGCGACATCCACAGGTAGCGGTTGTCGTACTCGTGCATGTAGCCCGAGGTGGAGGCGCAGGTGGTGATGGTGCCGCCCTTGCGGGTGACGTAGACGGAGGCGCCGAAGGTCTCGCGGCCCGGGTGCTCGAAGACGATGTCGATGTCCTCGCCGCCGGTGAGCTCACGGATGCGCTTGCCGAAGCGCTTCCACTCCTTCGGGTCCTGGGTGTGCTCGTCCTTCCAGAACTTGTAGCCCTCGGCGTTGCGGTCGATGACCGCCTCCGCGCCCATCGCCCGGCATATGTCGGCCTTCTCGGGGGAGGAGACGACACAGATCGGGTTGGCGCCGCCGGCCAGCGCGAACTGGGTGGCGTACGAGCCGAGTCCGCCGCTGGCGCCCCAGATCAGGACGTTGTCGCCCTGCTTCATGCCGGCGCCGTTGCGGGAGACCAGCTGGCGGTACGCGGTGGAGTTCACCAGACCGGGGGAGGCGGCCTCCTCCCAGCTCAGGTGGTCCGGCTTCGGCATCAGCTGGTTGGACTTGACGAGCGCGATCTCCGCCAGCCCGCCGAAGTTGGTCTCGAAGCCCCAGATGCGCTGCTCGGGGTCGAGCATCGTGTCGTTGTGGCCGTCCGAGGACTCCAGCTCGACCGAGAGGCAGTGGGCGACGACCTCGTCACCGGGGTTCCAGGCGTTGACGCCGGGGCCGGTGCGCAGCACCACGCCCGCGAGGTCGGAGCCGATGACGTGGTATGGCAGGTCGTGGCGCTTGGAGAGCTCCGACAGACGTCCGTAGCGCTCCAGGAAGTTGAAGGTGGAGACCGGCTCGAAGATCGAGGTCCACACGGAGTTGTAGTTCACGGAGCTGGCCATGACGGCGACCAGGGCCTCGCCCGGGCCGAGCTCGGGGAGCGGCACGTCGTCGAGGTGGAGCGACTTGCGCGGGTCCTTCTCGCGCGTGGTGAGACCGGTGAACATCTCGGCCTCGTCCTTGTGGACGGTCACGGCGCGGTACGACTCGGGGAGCTTGATGTTGGCGAAGTCCGAGGACGTGGAGTCCGGGGACTGAATCGCGTCCAGGATGTCCTTCACGGGGTGCCTCCGGCGGTGCGGCGTCTGAGGGGGACGCGCTGAGGGTTACGTCTTGGGTGCTGCTGTGGAGGTGTGCCGTCGGTTCGGCGGGGTGGTGCGGTGGCTGCGCCGGGTGCGGCGCTGAGGGTTGCCTGTGACGCAGGCGTCCGGGCGCACAATCGCTTGTGGGGACAGCCGACGCACGAGCTGATCTCTGCGCGCCGGCCGCCCGGACAACATCAACGTATGGCACCGCGTGTCACCTGACAAGGCACTGGGTGCCAACAATTTCACTCAGATGCAATCCCCTGGTCACACATGAGCGATGATCGATCGAGTAGGGGGTCGAAAGCGGACGAAGGCCGCCCCCGGATCAGGGGCGGCCTTCGTCGTGGGACGGGGGTCGGCGCGTCGTCAGTTCTTCCTCAGCGCCTGCTGGATCGTGCGCATGACCTCGTCCAGCGGGGCGTCCGTACGGGCCACGGCGACGACCACGTCCCCCTCCGTGGAGGCCACGGCCGCGGGGGCCGCAGGGCCCGTGGGGGCCGGCTGCGCCTGCGGAGCCACCGGTCGGGCGCCTATGCCCGTGCCGAAGGTCTCCCGGACGATCGCGAAGGCGTGGTCCAGCTGGGCCTCCACGTCGCCCTGGCCGCCCGCACGCAGCCAGCGGCGCAGCACGTGGTTGTGGGCGGTGACGACCGCGGAGGCGGCCACCTCGGCCAGCAGCGGGTCGTCGTTGCCGTCGTGGTGGTCGCGCTCGTCGAAATGGCCCAGGAGATAGCGGGTGAACAGCCGCTCGTAGCGGGCCACCGAGGCGATCTCGCGCTCCCGCAGGGTCGGTACCTCACGGGTGAGCCGGTAGCGCTCCACGGAGACCGCGGGGGACCCCGCGTACATCTTCATGACTTCCTTGATGCCCCGGCAGACCGTGTCCAGCGGGTGCTCGTGCGGCGGCGCGGCGTTCAGCACCGCCTCCGCCCGCACCAGGGTGTCGTCGTGGTCGGGGAAGATCGCCTCTTCCTTGGAGCGGAAGTGGCGGAAGAAGGTCCGGCGCGCGACCCCGGCCTGGGCGGCGATCTCGTCGACCGTCGTGGCCTCGTACCCCTTGGTGGCGAAGAGCTCCATGGCCGCCGCGGCCAGCTCGCGGCGCATCTTCAGCCGCTGCGCGGCCGCGCGGGTGCCCGCCGGGCTCTCCTGCGTGTCGGAGGAGGACGGGGACGTGGACGTGGCACGGGGTGACTTCGCGGCCTTGGACATGTCCTGAACGTACTGCATCAGCGCGGGAGTGTGCCCAGGTGGGGGAGGGTCGCCCGGGGTGCCGGAGGCGCCCCCGGGACTCAGCAACCCTCCCCAGCCCGCGTAGGGCTCAGCGTCGGGCATATTCGCGGAAGCCGCGCCCCGTCTTGCGGCCCAGGCAGCCGGCCGCCACCAGGTGCTCCAGGAGCGGCGCCGGGGCCAGGCCCGGGTCGCGGAACTCGCGGTGCAGCACCTGCTCGATGGCGAGGGAGACATCGAGGCCGACGACGTCGAGGAGCTCGAACGGACCCATCGGGTAGCCGCCGCCCAGCTTCATGGCGGCGTCGATGTCGTCCAGCGTCGCGTAGTGCTCCTGGACCATCTTGATCGCGTTGTTCAGGTACGGGAAGAGCAGCGCGTTCACGATGAAGCCGGCGCGGTCGCCGCAGTCCACCGGGTGCTTCCTGATCTTCGCCGTGACCTCGCGGACCGTGGCGTGGACGTCGTCGGCGGTCAGGACCGTACGGACGATCTCCACCAGCTTCATCGCGGGCGCCGGGTTGAAGAAGTGCATCCCGATGACGTCCTGAGGGCGCGAGGTGGCGCGGGCGCAGGCGACGACCGGCAGCGAGGAGGTCGTGGTGGCGAGCACCGCGCCCGGCTTGCAGATCTTGTCGAGCCGCGCGAACAGGTCCTGCTTGATCGCCAGGTCCTCGGCGACCGCCTCCACGGCCAGGTCGACCTCGGAGAAGGCGTCGAGCGAACCGGCCGGGGTGATCAGCGCCAGCGTCTCGTCCCGGGCCTCACCCGTCATCCGGCCCTTGTCGACCGAACGGGCGAGGGACTTCGCGATCCGGGCCTTGGCGGTGTCGGCCTTCTCCTGGGAGCGGGCGGCCAGCACGACCGTGTAGCCGGCCTTGGCGAAGACCTCGGCGATCCCGGAGGCCATCGTGCCGGAGCCGGCGACGCCCACCGAGCGGACCTCACGGCCCTCGGCGGTGGCGGCGCTCTCCAGCGGGGTGAGCGCGTCGCGGACCACGGTGGCCGAGCCCGGGGCGTCGTACGTGTAGAAGCCGCGGCCCGACTTGCGGCCCGTCAGGCCGGCCTCGCTGAGCTGCTTGAGGATCGGGGCGGGGGCATGCAGCCGGTCGCGCGACTCGCTGTACATCGCCTCCAGAACCGTGCGGGCGGTGTCGACGCCGATCAGGTCGAGCAGCGCCAGCGGGCCCATCGGCAGACCGCAGCCGAGCTTCATGGCGGCGTCGATGTCCTCGCGGGAGGCGTACTTGGCCTCGTACATGGCGGCGGCCTGGTTGAGGTAGCCGAAGAGCAGCCCGTCGGCGACGAAGCCGGGGCGGTCGCCGACGGCGACCGGCTCCTTGCCGAGGTCGTGAGCGAGGGCGGTGACGGCCTCGACGGCCTGCGGAGCGGTCAGGACGGAGGAGACGACCTCCACCAGCTTCATCGCCTGGACCGGGGTGAAGAAGTGCAGACCGAGGACGCGCTCGGGGTGCGCCGAGTCGGCGGCCAGCCGGGTCACGGAGAGCGCGTTGGTGCCGGTGGCGATGATGGCGTCGGGCCGGACGATGGCGTCCAGGGCCCGGAAGACCTCCTGCTTGGCCTCGTACGACTCGGGGACGACCTCGATCACGAGGTCGGCGTCCGCCGCGGCCTGGAGGTCGGAGAAGGTGCGGAAGCGGGCGAGGACGTCCTGCCGCTCCTCCTCCGTGATCCGCTCACGGGTCACCGCGCGGGCGGTGGAGGCCTCCAGGGCGGCGACTGCCTGGGTGGCGGCGGCTTCGCTGATGTCGATGCCGATGACCTCACGGCCGGCCCGGGCGAGGACATCGGCGATGCCGGTGCCCATCGTGCCGAGACCGATGACGGCGATGGTGGAGAGAGGGGTGTCCATCAGGGGACTCCAGGGAGGGAAGAGTGACGACTGAAGGCGGCAATGCGGGCGCGAAACGGATCGCGAACGGAAAGCGCGAGAGTTCGCGACGGAAGCGCGAAGAGATCGCGTGGAAAAAGCGACGGACTCTGTCCCGGAGTCACATCGAAAACTGCCGAACCGACAAACTCGATCTCACGACGGCTGCGTCACCAGGCCGTTGTGAGGGTGCGGGGGGTGACCCGCTCACCTGAGATTAACCGGCGAGTAACGAGCGCGCCAGTCCCCGGGAGTTCGGAAAATGTGATCTGGATCGCGGATACGCTGACGGCCATGGATATCGCCCAGGACCCCGAATTCTGCTCGATGATCGATCGATTGCGGGACGAGATCCACGACGGCGCGGAAGCCGATCGAAAGCCATTCGAAGAACTCGTCGCCACCGACGATCCCGAGGAGTTCGCCCGGGTCCTGACCGCACCCGGCCAACCCCTCTGGGCCCGCGAGATCGCCGCCTTCCGGCTCGGCCTCGCCCGCGATCCGCGCGCTTTCGAAGCCCTGGTCCTGCTCCTCAACCACCGCGACCCGGAGCGCTGCGTCTGCGCCGCCTACGCCCTGACGCGCCTCGGCGATCCGCGCACCGCGCGGGCCGCCGCCGCCCTCGCCACCAACGAACTCCGCGTCGCCTACGCCCTGTTGGCGGTCCGGCTGCTCGCCGATCTGCGCGCCCCCGAGTCCGTACCGGCCCTGGTCGCCGTCCTCGAACGGCGTCTGGCGGCCGACGACCCGCACTGGCGGGTCGGCATCGCCTGTGTCGAGGGGCTCGGCACCCTCGGCGACCCGCGCGCCCTGCCGGCGATCGAGGCCGCCCTGCCGCACCCCCGACTCGGCCGGGCGGCCGCGGAAGCGCTCGCCCGGCTCGCGGGCTAGCCCGCGTCGCTCTCCGGGACCAGGGCGAAGGCCTCGATCTCGATCAGCAGCTCAGGGCGGACCAGGGCGGCGACCTGGACCGCCGAGCTCGCGGGAAGCGGGGCCGTGCCGAACGCCTCGTCCCGGGCCGTGCGGACCGCGGGCAGGTGGGCGACGTCGGTGACGAAGTACGTCAGCTTCAGCACGTCCTCGAAGCCCGCGCCCGCCGCGGCCAGGCAGCGGCGCAGGTTCGCGAAGACCTGACGGGCCTGCGCCGCCGGGTCGTCCGCCCCGACGACGGCGCCCGAGGCGTCGAGGGAGCACTGGCCGGATATCGCGACGAACCGGCCGGTGCCCCACACGACGTGGCTGTACTGGGGGCTGGGGGCGATCCCCTCGGGAGCGGGGACGTGGGTGAGGTGCGTCGTCATGCCCGACATCCTCGCGCACCCCACTGACAGCCCCCGAGCGCGGGTCTCTCAGCGCGCGTGGCCGAGGAGACCGTGCAGGACCGTGCCGCCCGTCGTGGCGGGCCGCGCGGAGCCGTCGCGGGACGAGGCGGCCTTCAGCGGCTGTGGCTTCGGCTCCGGGAGCGTGTCACAGACCGCGTCCGCCTCCGACCGGCCGTCGCCGCGCGGCACCTGCCCCGTGGCGAGATACGTCACCAGATGCTCGTCCATGCAGCCGTTGCCGGCCAGCGTGACCCCGTGGTTCCCGCCGCCCTCCTCGACCACCAGGCTGGAGCCGCGCACCATCCGGTGCAGCGCCACACCGCCCTCGTACGGGGTCGCCGCGTCGTCCGACGCCTGGAGGATCAGCACCGGCCCCACCTCGTCGTTGGTGACGTCGGGCGGAGTGAGCGAGTCCACCGGCCAGAACGCGCACGGAGCGTTGTACCAGGCGTTGTTCCAGGTGGCGAAGGGCGCCTTGGCGTGCGCGTCCCAGTTGTCCGTACGCCAGGTGTTCCAGTCCCGCGGCCACTTGGCGTCCCGGCACTGCACGCTCGTGTAGACCGAGTAGCCGTTGTCGGCCGCCGCATCCGCCGCCCCGTAGGCCTCGTACGCCCGGGTCAGCGGGACCGCGTCCTTGTCGTTGACGTACGACGAGAACGCCGCCGCCAGGTTCGGCCAGTACCCGTCGTAGTACCCGCCCGGCAGGTAGGTGTCCTCCAGCTCACCCGGACCGACCTTGCCGCCCGCCGGGCTCTTCCCCAGCTCCTCCCGCATTCCGTACCAGGCCGCCTCCACCTCCGCCGGGTCCGTGCCCAGCTTGTACGTGGCGTTCTGGCGTGCCACCCAGGCCATGAAGTCCTTGTGGCGGGTGTCGAAGGCGTAGTCCTGCGCGATGTTGTCCTCGTACCAGACGCCCTGCGGATTGACGACGGAGTCCAGCACGAGCCGGCGCACCCGCTCCGGGTACAGCCGCGCGTACACGGCGCCGAGGTACGTGCCGTAGGAGTACCCCAGGTAGTTGAGCTGCGGCGCGCCGAGGGCCGCGCGGATCGCGTCCAGGTCCCGGGCCGTGCTCACCGTGTCGATGTACGGCAGGACGTCGCCGTGCTTCTTCCCGCAGGCCGTCGCGAACGACCGGGCCCGCTCGACGCCCGTCCGCTCGCCCTCGGCGTCGAGCGGCACGGAGTCCGGCCGCACCGGGTCGAAGTGTCCGGGCTTGCAGTCGAGCGCGGGCTCGCTCTTGCCGACCCCGCGCGGGTCGAAGCCGATGATGTCGTACTGCGCCGCCACCTTGGCGGGCAGCGAGGCGGCGACGAACCCGGCCATGCTCCGTCCGCTGCCGCCCGGTCCGCCCGGGTTGACGAGCAGCGGACCCTGGTACTCCTTGGTGTCCTTCACGGTGTGCGCGACCCGGGTCAGCGCCAGGGTGATCGACCGGCCGGCCGGGTCGTCGTGGTTCAGCGGCACCTTGAGCGTGGCGCACTGGAGCTTGGGATAGGCCTTGGTGGCGCAGTCGCTCCACAGGAGCGGTGCGATGGGGCGGGGGGTCGGTTCGGGGCGGGGCGTCGCGGACGCGGGCAGGGCGGTGACCGTCCCTGCGACCAGTGCCCCAGTGGCGATCAGCATTCCTGCGCGTGTGGTCATAAGGCGTCCGTGCCCCGATCGGTACCCGGAAGGACCTGTTCCGCTCAGAGTTGACCCGATCAGAGGATCCGTCAGAGGAAGGTGAGCTGTTCGGCGGCCCCCGCGAGCGCCGGCTCATCCGGTACGGGAATCCGGCGCGGCGCTCCCCGACGGGAGGGCCCGATGCCGAACTCGGCGGCGAATTCGTGCACCTGACGGGTGATCCGGCGCTGGTACCAGGTCGGTGCGTAGGGCCCGTCCGCGTACATCCGCTCGTACCGCCCGACCAGATGCGGGTGGTGCTGCCGCAGCCAGGTGAAGAACCACTCGCGGGCGCCCGGCCGCAGATGCAGCACGAGCGGGGTCACGGAGGTCGCGCCGGCCTCGGCGACGGCGCGCACCGTGTCGCGCAGCTGCTCGGGGCGGTCGCCGAGGAAGGGGACGACCGGGGCCATCAGCACCCCGCAGCCGATGCCGTGCTCGCCGAGCGTCCGTACGACGTCGAGGCGCCGCTGCGGGGAGGGCGTGCCGGGCTCGATCGTGCGCCACAGCTCCTGGTCGGTGAAGCCGACGGAGACGGAGATGCCGACCTCGGTCACCTCCGCCGCCTGGACGATCAGATCGAGGTCGCGCAGGATCAGCGTGCCCTTGGTGAGGATGGAGAAGGGGTTGGCGTGGTCGCGGAGGGCCGCGATGATCCCCGGCATCAGGCGGTAGCGCCCTTCGGCCCGCTGGTAACAGTCGACATTGGTGCCCATGGCGATGTGGGCGCCCTGCCAGCGGTGAGAGGCGAGCCTGCGGCGCAGCAGCTCCGGCGCGTTGATCTTCACCACGATCTGCGAGTCGAAACCGAGGCCGGTGTCCAGGTCCAGATAGCTGTGGGTCTTGCGGGCGAAGCAGTACACGCACGCATGCGTGCAGCCCCGGTACGGGTTGACCGTCCACTCGAACGGCATCCGTGAGGCGCCGGGCACCCGGTTCACGATCGAGCGGGCCCGCACCTCGTGGAAGGTGATCCCGCGGAACTCGGGCGTGTCGAACGTGCGGGTGGTGACCGCGTCCGTACCGAACAGGGCGGTCTCCGCGGCGGCGGCGGGGTTGTCGCCCAGATTGTCCCAGCGCATGGACGCCTCCTCGGTAGCCGTGTCCTCAGCCGTGCGCACAGAATAGAACACGTGTTCCCTTGATCGTCGCAACCCGGATTTGGGACGCCCGGGCCCAGGTGGTTGGCTGGGCGCCACACCCCTGAAGAACCACGTGTTGGAGGAAGTGCAATGGCGCAGGTCGAGGCCACGACGGAGCGGATCATCCAGGCGGACCCGGAAGCGGTGTTCGACGCTCTGGCCGACTACAGCGGCACGCGCGCGAAGCTGCTGCCGGAGCACTTCAGCGAGTACGAGGTGCGCGAGGGCGGCGACGGCGAGGGAACCCTCGTCCACTGGAAGCTCCAGGCCACCAGCAAGCGCGTCCGCGACTGCCTCCTGGAGGTCACCGAGCCCACCGACGGGCAGCTCGTCGAGAAGGACCGCAACTCCTCCATGGTCACCACCTGGACCGTCACGCCCGCGGGTGAGGGGCAGTCCAGGGCCGTCGTCTCCACCGTGTGGAACGGCGCCGGCGGCATCGGCGGATTCTTCGAGAAGACCTTCGCGCCCAAGGGGCTCGGCCGCATCTACGACGCCGTTCTGGCCAAGCTGGCCACCGAGGTGGAGAAGTAACGCCTCGTCGGTCACCGATTCGAGTGGTTTCCCCGCCGCCCCCGCAAGAGCGCCCCGTGCGCCGAGGGGGCGCGGGGGCTTTCGTAAACGCGCTGATGAGCGCCCCAAGTGCCACCCCGTGCAGGGCTGTTCGGCACCTCTGACCCCATCGGCCCCTCGTGCCGTCCGACTTGCTCCCGCTTCGCGCCCAATGCGAAGAATGGCGCGGCGCTGACGTCGTGACGAGGGGAGCAGCACGTGGGTGCGATCACGCTGGCGAAGGACGACGTACCGCTCGTCGAGGACGGTCCGCCCTCCGACCAGCCCCCGCCCGCCGACGGGGAAGCCGCTCTCGACCCCCGTCGAGTCCGGCTCGTCTTCTTCGGCCTCATGCTCGCTCTGCTCCTCGCCGCACTGGAGCAGATGATCGTCGCCACCGCTCTGCCGAAGATCGTCGGTGAACTCCAGGGCCTGGACCGGATGTCCTGGACGATCACCGCCTATCTCCTCACCGCCACCATCGGCCTGCCGATCTACGGAAAGCTCGGCGATCTCTTCGGCCGCAAGGGCGTCTTCCTCTTCGCCATCGTGGTCTTCGTCATCGGCTCCGCCCTGGCCGGCTGGTCCAGGTCCATGGACGAGCTCATCGCCTTCCGGGCCGTCCAGGGCGTCGGCGCGGGCGGCCTGATGATCGGCGTCCAGGCGATCATCGCGGATATCGTCCCCGCCCGGGAACGCGGCCGCTACATGGGTCTCATCGGTGCGGCCTTCGGCCTCGCCTCCGTCGCCGGCCCGCTCCTCGGCGGCTTCTTCACCGACCATGTCTCCTGGCGCTGGTGCTTCTACTTCAACGTCCCCTTCGGGCTCGTCACCCTCGCCGTCGTCGCCGTGGTGCTCAAGCTCCCCAGGCCGAGGACCCGGGCCCGGCTCGACGTCCTCGGCTCGGTCCTGCTCGCCGCCGCCTCCACCTGCCTGGTGCTGCTCACCAGTTGGGGCGGGACCGAGTACGCCTGGGACTCCGAGGTCGTCATCGGCCTCGGCTGCGGAGCCGCCGCAACCACCCTGCTCTTCCTCGTCGTCGAGCACTTCGCCCCCGAACCCCTCATTCCCCTGCGGCTGTTCCGGGACTCGGTCTTCACGGTCACGAGCCTCGTCGGCGCGGTGGTCGGCATCGCGCTCTTCGGCGCCGCCAGCTATCTGCCGACCTTCCTCCAGATGGTCGAGGGCGCCACCGCCACCGAGTCCGGCCTCCTCATGCTGCCGCTGATGGGCGGGATCGTGATCGCCTCTGTCGTCTCGGGCCAGCTCATCACCCGCACCGGCCGCTACAGGATCTACCCGGTCCTCGGCGGCGCCGTCTCCGTCGTCGGCATGTGGCTGCTCTCCCGGATGGAGACGGACACCCCGCGCCTGCACCACAGCGTCTGGCAGGCCGTCCTCGGCCTCGGCATCGGCCTGGTCATGCCCGTCCTGATCCTGGCCGTGCAGAACTCCGTACGCCCCACCGACCTCGGCACCGCCACCAGCGCTCACAACTACTTCCGCCAGATCGGCGGCAGCGTCGGCGCCGCCGTCTTCGGCACCCTCTTCGCCTCACGGCTCGACGACGCCCTCGCCGACTCCCTGCCCCGCACGGCGGGGACCCCGCTGCCCGCCGCCGAATCGATCACTCCGCAGGCGGTGCACGCCCTGCCGCCCGCGCTGCGCGACGCCTACATCCAGGCGTACGCGGACGCGATGCCGCGGATCTTCCTCTACCTCGTGCCGGTCCTCGTGCTCGGCGTCGTCCTCGCCTTCTTCCTCAAGGAGAAACCGCTGGTGTCCCACCACACCCCCACCACCGAGGCCCCCACCGCCGTCCCCCGGGCCCGTGCGTCGGCCGCCCCCGCCGCAGCCGCGTACACCGCCGGCCTCCCGGTCTGCGGAACCGTCCAGCACCACGACGGCAGCCGTGTCCCGCGCGCGGCCCTCACTCTCATCGACGTCCAGGGGCAGCAGATCGGCCGCGGCGGCAGCGGCGAGGACGGGCGCTACGCGCTCAGCGTCCCGGGCCCCGGCTCGTACGTCCTGATCGCGGCGGCCGGTGGACACCAGCCACAGGCCGTCTCCGTCACCGTCGGCGAGCGGCCGGTGGAGCTCGACGTGGTGCTCGGCGGCGCGGGCCGGCTGGCCGGCACCGTGGTGACCGCCGACGGAACTCCCGTACGGGACGCGGCGGTCACCCTCACCGATGTGCGCGGCGACGTCGTCGCCTCCACCCGCAGCGGGCGCGAGGGCGGCTACGTCATCTCGGAGCTGGTGGCCGGCGAGTACACACTGGCCGCCAGTGCCCCCGCCTTCCGGCCCGCCGCGCTGCCGGTGAGCGTGCAGGCCTCCCGCGAGACCCGCCAGGACATCGAGCTGGCGGGCGGCGCGATGCTGCGCGGGACGGTGCGCGCGGGCGGCGGCCGGCCGGTCGAGGACGCGCGGGTGACGCTCCTCGACGCGGCCGGCAACGTGGTCGACACCCTGACCACGGGCCCCGACGGCACCTTCCGTTTCGTGGACCTGTCCTCGGGGGAGTACACGGTGATCGCGGCCGGCTATCCGCCGGTCGCCACCGTGCTCCAGGTCGCGGGCGGCGGACGCACCGAACGCGACCTCCAGCTCGGCCACGAGGACTGAACGGGGTCAGGAGGAGGCGTCGGTCGCCTTGCGCAGCGCGCTGATGCAGCTGCCGATCGCCTCCTGAAGGGCTTCGAGGCGCTGGAGCATGTCGTCCTCGAGGACGTCCTCCTCCAGGACCTCGTCGAGGGTCAGCTCCTCGAAGACCTTCGTGGCCTTCTGCAGGCTGTTGTAGAACTTCGTACGCCGCTCCTGGACGCGCAGCGCCGGGTCCGCCTCGACGGCCTCGGCGACCATGCCCTTCACCGCTTCGTAGGCCTCGCCGGCCCACTCGCCCGTCTCCTCGGAGTCGTCGAGCTCGTCGATGAGGGAGAGGTGCCGCTCCGCCTCGGCGCGTACCGCGGCGGGCGCCTCCACGGTCTGCCCGGCGGGGGTGCGGACCTGGCCCTTCTCGACGATCTGCCGGACGTAGCCGATCCGGTCGGCCGCCTTGGCCTCGCCCGCGACGGCCTTCTTCAGCTCGTCGGTGCGGGCGATGGCCCGGGCCATCCCGGTCTGCAGCGCCGGGTCATCCTTCATCCGGTCGAGCAGCGCGCCGCGCGCCGCCTCGGCCGTGCCCGGGTCGGCGAGGATCGCGGCACGCAGCGCGGTCGGGTTCTCCGCGACCTCCAGCGCCTTCGTCGGCCGGATGCCCTCGGCCTCCGCCGCGGCGGTGATCGCATGCCCGCGCACCGAGGAGGCGCTGGAGCGGGAGGAGTAGTACGACAGCCAGACGTCGGCCTCCGGGAGCTCGATGTCCTCGCCGGGCACCAGCGCCTCGAACTGCGGGACGAGCCCGTCGTCGGCGGCCATGTCCCAGGCCTTGTAGTAGCGCATGACCCGCTCGGGGGAGCACTCGGCCAGCTCGGCGAAGGCCTTCGCCGACACCTTGGGGGAGTCCTGCGCCGCCTGCCCGCCCGGTCGCACGCTCCGGGCCACCTTCAACGCGAACGCCCAGCCGCCGGTACGGGCGTAGACCCCGAACTCCCGGGCGTCCCGGACGACCGCGTCGGGCACGTCCTGGACGACGAAGTCGGTCGCCTCGGCATCGGGAGCCTGTGCGGCTTCGGCTTCGGAAGGGGCGATCACGGTGGTCACCGAGAGGTCTCCTGACGGTCGGGGAGCGGGAACTGCGCCCGCAAGCCTATACGCGCCTGTTGACGGGGTATCGCCCGAATTCGATATTGAAACGATCGGTCCAATACCTGCTACGGTTCCTCCATGGCACGCCCGAGGACGTTCGACGAGGCGCGCGCCCTGGACGCCGCGATGCACCTGTTCTGGGAGAAGGGCTACGAAGCCACCTCCACTCAGGACCTGTGCGAGGCGACCGGCCTGGGTCGCAGCAGCATCTACAACACCTTCGTGAGCAAGCACGAGCTGTTCCTCCGGGCGCTCGCGCGCTACACCGAGATGACCACGAGCGGTCAGCTCGCGCTCCTGGAGGACGAGACCGTCTCGCCCGTCGACCGTCTGAAGGGCGTCATGGCGTCGGTCGTCGAGATCGAGGAGACCCATCGGCGGGCCGGCGTCGGCATCGGCTGCCTCGGTGTCAACAGCACGGTCGAACTCTCCGGGCGCGACCCCCAGGCGGCCGCGCTCCTCGGACGGGACCAGGAGCGCCGGCTCGCCGCGCTCGCGGCGGCCATCGCCGCCGGCCAGAGCGCCGGAGCGTTCTCGCGGGCCCGTCGGGCCGACGAGCTCGCGCGCTTCTTCAACGCCGCCGTCGCCGGGATGCGCGTCTCCGCGCAGAACGGCGCGGACCGCGCCGTCATCGAGTCCATCGCCGCCATCGCGCTGGACGCCCTGACCGTCTGACCTCCCGAGCGCCAAGCCTTCTCCGTGGTCGAGCGCCCCGCCGTGGGTGCGCGCGCCCTGATTTCGTACTGATCAGTCCAAAACTACTCCCGAGCAACGAAGGACGTGAACCACGTGCCACGCGCCGTGTACGTACTGGCCATCGGCATCTTCGCCATGGTCACCAGCGAGTTCGTCGTCGCGGGTCTCATGCCGCAGATGGCGGCCGGACTCGACGCGACCATTCCCCGGATCGGCTACCTCATCACCGCCTTCGCCGTCGCCATGGCGGTCGGCGGCCCCTTCCTCACCGTCGCGGTGCTGAAGCTGCGCCCCAAGCCCGCACTCCTCGTGCTCTTCGGCGTCTTCCTGACGGGCAATCTGCTGGCCGCGACCGCCACCTCGTACGGCGCGATGGTCGTCGCCCGCGTCATCACCGGCGTCGCCGCCCAGGCGTTCTTCGGCGTGGCCATCTCGGTCTGCTCCGCGCTGACCCGGGAGGAGGTCCGCGGCCGCGCCATCGCCGTGGCGATGAACGGACTCATGCTCGGCACGCTGCTCGGGCTGCCGATGGCGACCTTCATCGGCGGGCACATGGGCTGGCGCGCCGCGTTCTGGGCCATCACCGCGCTGACCGTGCTCGCCGCCGCGGCGGTGGTCGTGGGCGTCCCGCGCATGGATCGGCCCGGCGTCGCCGGCGCGTCCTTCCGTGACGAGGTCCGGGTCTTGCGCAGGCCGCGTCTGTGGCTGGTGCTCACCACCAGCACCCTCATCATCGGCGCGACCTTCTCCGCCTTCAGCTACTTCAACCCGATCCTCACCGAGGTGACCGGCTTCGAGGAGGGGACCGTACCGGTGCTGCTCATCGCCTACGGCGCCGCCACGGTGATCGGCAACACGATCGTCGGCCGCCTCGCGGACCGTCGTACCGTCGGGGTGCAGGTCGCGGGACTCGCCCTCAACGTCCTGTTCCTGACCGGCTTCGCCCTGCTGGCCGATGTCGGCGCGGCCGCCGTGATCCTCATGACGGGCATCGGTCTGGTGGGCGTCACCATGAACCCGGCCATGGTCACCCGCGTCCAGCGGGCCGGCAACGCGGGCCCGCTGGTGAACACCGTGCACTCCTCGTTCATCACCCTCGGCATCATCATCGGTTCCTCCGTCGGGGGGATACTCGTCGATACCTACGGGCTCCGCTCGCCACTCTGGCTCGGCGCCGCGCTGGCGGCCCTCGGCCTGCTGTCGCTCCTGCCCGAGTCGGGCCGTCGCCGCAGCCCCGTAGAGGTCTAGACCACTAAACCTTCCCGAGGTCCTGGCCTGGCCCTTCCCCGGGGCGTAACGTGACGCCGCATGAGCGTCGTCGTCACCGCACGTGAGGGGACAGGGGTTTCGTGAAGATCCTGATCAGCGCCGACATGGAAGGCGCCACCGGCGTCACCTGGCCCGGCGACGTCCTCCCCGGGACACCCCAGTGGGAACGGTGCCGGTCCATGTTCACCTCGGACGTCAACGCGGCGGTCCTCGGGTTCTTCGACGGCGGCGCCGACGAGGTGCTGATCAACGAGGCCCACTGGAGCATGCGGAACCTGCTGCTCGAACAGCTCGACGAGCGGGCCGAGATGATCACCGGCCGGCACAAGACCCTGTCCATGGTCGAAGGGGTGCAGCACGGGGACGTCGACGGCATCGCGTTCGTCGGCTACCACACCGGCGCCGGAACCGAAGGCGTCCTCGCGCACACCTACCTCGCCAACTCCCTCACCGGCGTGTGGCTCGACGGCGAGCGGGCCAGTGAGGGACTACTGAACGCCCATGTCGTCGCCGAGTACGGCGTGCCCGTCGTCCTCGTCACCGGAGACGACCTGACCTGCGACGACGCCCTCGGATACGCGCCCGAGGCACGCAAGGTCGCCGTCAAGGACTACGTCTCGCGGTACGCGGCGGTGTGCCGGACCCCGAAGCGTACGGCCGGCGACATCCGGGCCGCCGCCAAGGACGCGACCGCCCTCGCCGTACGGCACGAGCCGGTGCGGGGCGGGCCGTTCACGATGGAGCTGGAGTTCGACGCCGAACACCTGGCCGGCGCCGCCACGGTCGTGCCCGGCGTGGCGCGGAGCGGCGAGCGCAAGATCGCGTACACCAGCGGGACGATGTACGAGTCCATTCGTACCTTCAAGGCGGTCACCACGATCGTCTCCGCAGCGGTGGAGGAGCAGTATGGCTGAGCCGGGTCAGGGGCCGGACGCCACGGCGCTCGACGAGGTGGTGACCTTCACCTCCGAGCTCATCCGCATCGACACCACCAACCGCGGCGGCGGCGACTGCCGCGAGCGGCCCGCCGCCGAGTACGTCGCCGAACGCCTCGCCGCCGCAGGCCTGGAAACCGCCCTGCTGGAACGGACCCCCGGCCGCACCAACGTCGTGGCGCGCATCGAGGGAACCGACCCCTCCGCCGACGCCCTGCTCGTCCACGGCCACCTCGACGTCGTCCCGGCGGAGCCCGCCGACTGGGCCGTGCACCCTTTCTCCGGAGAGGTCCGCGACGGCGTGGTCTGGGGCCGCGGCGCCGTCGACATGAAGAACATGGACGCGATGGTCCTCGCGGTCGTCCGCTCCTGGGCCCGCCAGGGCATCCGGCCGCGCCGCGACATCGTCCTCGCCTACACCGCCGACGAGGAGGCCAGCGCCGAGGACGGTTCGGGCTTCCTCGCCGGCGAGCACCCCGGGCTCTTCGAGGGCTGCACCGAAGGCATCAGCGAATCCGGGGCGTTCAGCTTCCATCCGACGCCCGGCATGACCCTCTACCCGATCGCCGCCGGCGAACGCGGCACCGCCTGGGTCAAGCTCACCGCGCACGGCCGGGCCGGACACGGCTCGAAGGTCAACACGGCCAACGCCGTCACCCGCCTCGCCGGAGCCGTCGCCCGCATCGGCGCCCACCCCTGGCCCGTCCGCCTGACCTCGACCGTACGGGCCGCGCTCACCGAACTCGCCGCCCTGTACGGCATCGAGACCGACATCGGCGCGGCGGGCTTCGACGTCGACCTGCTTCTCGAGAAGCTCGGCCCCGCCGCGGCGCTCGTGGAACCGACCGTGCGCAACAGTGCCAACCCGACGATGCTGGACGCCGGTTACAAGGTCAACGTCATCCCCGGGCACGCCGTCGCCTATGTCGACGGCCGGATGCTTCCAGGCGGCGAGGAGGAGTTCGCCGAGACGATGGACCGCCTCACAGGGCCGGACGTCGAGTGGGAGTTCCATCACCGCGAAGTCCCCCTGGAAGCCCCCGTCGACTCGCCCACCTTCGCCCGACTGCGCGCCGCCGTCGAGCACTTCGACCCCGACGGCCACGTCGTCCCGTTCGCCATGTCCGGCGGCACCGACGCCAAGCAGTTCTCCCGGCTCGGCATCACCGGATACGGCTTCTCCCCGCTGAAACTGCCCCCGGGCCTGGACTACGGAGCGCTCTTCCACGGAGTCGACGAGCGTGTCCCCGTCGACGCCCTGCACTTCGGCGTCCGCGTCCTCGACCACTACCTGAAGTCCGCGTAAGGGGAGTAGAGATGGTCCCGACGGGCTCCTACGGCACCTGGCCCTCCCCGATCGACGCGACGCTCGCCGCCCGGCACGACGGACGCCCCGAGTACGTCGGCGTCGTCGGCGACGAGGTGTGGTGGACCGCGCCACGCCCCACCGAGGGCGGCCGGCGCGCGCTCGTCCGCCGACGGGCCGACGGCACCGAGGAGTCGGTGCTCCCCGACCCGTGGAACGTCCGCAGCCGGGTCGTCGAGTACGGCGGCCAGCCCTGGGCGGGCCTGGCCCGCGCGGACGGCGGACCGCTCGTCGTGTTCAGCCACTTCCCCGACCAGCGTCTCTACGCGTACACACCCGACGCCGGGCCCGGAGCCGAGCCCCGGCCCCTCACCCCCGTCTCCACCATCGGCGGCGGACTGCGCTGGGCCGACCCGGTGATCCACCCCGACCGCGGCGAAGTCTGGTGCGTCCTGGAGGAGTTCACCGGACCCGCGCCGACCGACGTCCGCCGCGTCCTGGCCGCCGTACCCCTCGACGGCTCGGCCGCCGAGGACCGCGGCGCCGTACGCGAACTCTCCGACGGACGCCACCGGTTCGTCACCGGCCCCCGGCTCTCCCCGGACGGACGGCAGACCGCCTGGATCGCATGGGACCACCCACGGATGCCGTGGGACGGCACCGAGGTGCTCCTCGCCGAGGTCACGGCCGACGGCACCCTGCAGGGGGCGCGGACCGTCGCCGGCGGGCCGGAGGAGTCGGTGCCGCAGGTCGACTGGACCGCCGACGGACGGCTTCTGTACGTCAGCGACCGCAGCGGCTGGTGGAACCTCTACCGGACGGACCCCGGTGGCGAACCGGTCGCCCTCTGCGCCCGCCCCGAGGAGTTCGGCGGACCGCTGTGGAAGATCGGCCTCAGATGGTTCCACCCGCTGGAGAACGGCCTCGTCGCCGTCATCCACGGCAAGGGCGCCACCGCGCTCGGGATACTCGACCCCGAGAGCGGCGAACTCGTCGACGCCGCGGGGCCCTGGACCGAGTGGGCCTCCACCCTCGCCGTGCACGGCACCCGGGTCCTCGGCGTCGCCGCGAGCCCCCGCAGCGCCTACGAGGTCGTGGAGCTGGACACCGGCACCGGCCGGGCCCGGGTCATCGGCTCGGCCCACGACGACCCGGTCGACCCCGCGTACTACCCCGAACCCCAGATCCGCACCTTCACCGGCCCCGACGACCGCGAGATCCACGCCCACGTCTACCCGCCGCACAACCCCGACCGGATCGCCCCCGGCCAGGAGCTGCCGCCCTACGTCGTCTGGGCGCACGGCGGGCCGACCGGGCACGCTCCGCTCGTCCTCGACCTGGAGATCGCCTACTTCACCTCCCGGGGCATCGGCGTCGCAGAGGTCAACTACGGCGGGTCCACCGGCTACGGCCGGGAGTACCGCGAGCGGCTGCGCGAGCAGTGGGGCGTGGTCGACGTGGAGGACTGCGCGGCCGTCGCCGAGGCGCTGGCCGCCGAAGGCACCGCCGATCCGGCGCGGCTGGCGATCCGGGGCGGCAGCGCGGGCGGCTGGACCACCGCGGCCTCCCTCGTCACCTCCGAGGTGTACGCCTGCGGCACGATCATCTATCCCATCCTCGATCTGCTGGGCTGGGCCACCGACGAGACCCACGACTTCGAATCCCGGTACCTGGAGTCGCTCGTCGGCCCGCTCGCCGAGGTGCCCGCCCGCTACCGGGAACGCTCGCCGCTCGACCATGTCGAGCGGATCTCCGCGCCCTTCCTCCTGCTGCAGGGCCTCGACGACGTGATCTGCCCGCCCGCGCAGGCCGAGCGGTTCCTGGGGCGGATGGCGGGACGCGGGGTCCCGCATGCGTACATCGCCTTCGAGGGCGAGAGCCACGGCTTCCGGCGCGCCGAGACGATGATCCGCGCCCTGGAGGCCGAACTCTCCCTGTACGCCCAGACCTTCGGCATCGCCCGACCCGACGTACCCCTCCTGGAGCTGAAGAAGTGACCGTCACTCCGCCGACCCGGCCCCAGTGCCTCCGCCCGGGCGCCCGGGTCGCCGTCGTCGCTCCCAGCGGGCCGATCCCCGAGGAGCGGCTCGCGGCCGGGCTCGACCTGCTGCGCGGCTGGGACCTGGAGCCCGTGGTGGCGCCCCATGTCCTGGACACCCACCACCGGTTGGGATATCTCGCCGGTGCGGACGAGGCCCGCGCCCGGGACCTCCAGGAGGCATGGTGCGATCCCGACGTCTCCGCGGTGATCTGCGCGCGGGGTGGCTACGGCGTCCAGCGGATGGTGGACCTGGTCGACTGGTCGGCGATACGGGCCGCGGGGCCCAAGGTCTTCGTCGGCTACAGCGATGTCACCGCCCTGCACGAGGCGTTCGCCGTACGCGCGGGCCTCGCGACGCTCCACGGGCCGATGGTCGCGGCGGCCGCCTTCCTCAAGGACCCCCGCACCCAGGAGTCCCTGCGGGCGACCCTCTTCGAGCCCGAGTCCGTGCGGACCCTCGGCCTGGACACCGCCCGCGCCATGGTCCCGGGCCGGACTCACGGCGTCACCCTCGGCGGCTGTGTGAGCCTCCTCGCCGCCGACCTCGCCACCCCGCATGCCCGCCCCTCGGCCCGCGGCGGCCTGCTGCTCCTGGAGGACGTGGGGGAGGAGCCGTACCGCCTGGACCGTATCCTGACCCAACTGCTGCGCTCCGGTTGGCTGGACGGGGTCGCGGGGATCGGTCTCGGCTCGTGGGAGGAGTGCGGCCCCTACGAGGAGGTCCGGGCGGTCCTCGCCGACCGGCTCGGGGGTCTCGGAGTCCCGGTGGTGGAGGAGATGGGCTTCGGCCACAGCGAGACGGCACTGACCTTCCCCCTCGGCGTACCGGGCGTCCTGGACGCGGAGGCCGGGACGCTGACGCTGGACGTGCCGGCGCTGCGTTGAGCCGGCCGGGCCGGGGCGCGCCGGCGCGCATGAGGCCCACCGACCTTCACTGAATCTCCGTCCACAACCCTTGTCAGGCGCGTTGACGGAGATCTGACACGTGTCACACCATGGGCCCGGATCGATACTTACCAGTCGGTATCCTCAGCGTGGAGGCCCCGTGTCCGTGTCCCGTGCGCTACCGCTGTCCCGCAAGCTCCTTGCTCTGGCCGCGAGTTCGGCACTGGCCGCGCCCCTCGCCGTCGTCGGCCCGGCGAGCGCGGCCGAGTCGGGCGCGTACACCGTCACCCCGCTGAGCTTCACCGTCGAGGCGGGCGGCCGCAGTTGTGTGATCGACGCCGACCTCTACCGCCCGGCCGGGGTGGACGCCGCGCACCCGGCGCCCGCCGTGCTCGCCACCAACGGGTTCGGCGGGAGCAAGGCGGACGGGTCCACCGACGCCATCGGGAAGGCCTTCGCCGCCCAGGGCTATGTCGGACTCGTCTACTCCGGGCTCGGCTTCGGCAAGTCCGGCTGCCTGATCTCCCTCGACGACCCTCGCATCGACGGACGGGCCGCGACCCGGCTCGTCGACTTCCTCGGCGGCACCCGCGCCGCCGACGACGGCACCCGCGCCGACTTCGTGACCAAGGACGGCGCCGGCGACCCGCGCGTCGGCATGGTCGGCGGCTCCTACGGCGGTGCCATCCAGCTCGCCACCGCCTCCGTCGATCCCCGGCTCGACGCCCTCGTCCCCCTCATCACCTGGAACGACCTCGCCTACTCGCTCGCCCCGAACGGCGCCGACCGCGCGACCCCCGGCGTCTTCAAGTGGCAGTGGGCCAACGGCTTCTACCTCATGGGCGAGGGGCAGCCGCTGCTCGTCCCCTCCCTCGACCCCTCCCGCGTCAACTCGCTCGGCTGTCTGCACTTCGTCACCGACGCCTGCGACACCGTCCGGCTGCTCAACTCCGGCCGCTACCGCGACGCGGACACCAAGAAGATGCTCGACTTCGCCCGGAGCGTCTCACCGGTCTCGTACCTCGACCGCGTCAAGGCGCCGACGCTGATCGTCCAGGGCCAGTCCGACAGTCTCTTCAACCTCAACGAGGCCCAGGACACCTACGAGCGGCTCCAGGCGCGAGGCGTCGAGACCAAGATGATCTGGCAGTCGTGGGGGC
Organism: Streptomyces sp. NPDC059567; assembly: GCF_042735655.1. Taxonomy (NCBI): domain Bacteria; kingdom Bacillati; phylum Actinomycetota; class Actinomycetes; order Kitasatosporales; family Streptomycetaceae; genus Streptomyces; species Streptomyces sp. NPDC059567. Next base: position 27,750 of record NZ_JBHWBS010000011.1, read on the forward strand.
ACAGCGGGGGACAGGCCCCCGGTGAACTCGACCTCGGCCAGGGCAATGTGGAGACCAGCTACGTCGGGCAGCGCGTCCTCGCCTGGTTCGACCGCCATCTGCGGGGCGACCGGAAGGCCGACACCGGCGCCGAGTTCGCCTACTACCGCTCCTGGCAGAGCGGCTACGGCACCGCGGCCCGGGTCCCCACCCTCAGCCAGAGGCTCTACCTCTCCGGCGACGGCAAGCTCGTCGACAACCGGGCCAAGGTCGCCCGCGGTTCACGCGAGTACAGCAACCGGCTGGTCCCCACGAGCCATTCGGAGTCCTCGCTCACCGGACTCATCGGCCTGCCCGACCCCCGCCCGTACGACATCAAGGGCACCTACCTCGGCTGGACCAGCGCCCCGCTGGCCGCCCCGGTCGACGTCGTCGGCTCCCCGCGGGCCACGCTCCGGGTCGTCTCCCCGAAGACCGAGCGCGTCCAGGACTCCGGCGACGCCGCCGACAAGCTGGTGCTCTTCGCCAAGGTCTATGACGTCGCCCCGGACGGAACGAAGACCCTGGTCAACCGGCTCGTGGCGCCGGTACGGGTACCGGACGCGACCCGGCCCTTCACGGTGGAACTGCCGGGCATCGTGCACCGCTACGAGACGGGTCACCGTCTGGAGTTCGTGATCGCCGCCAGTGACGACGCGTACTCCGGGAACCGGGGCATCAAGCCGGTGACCGTCACCGCCGCGCCCGAGGACACCGGCACGCTGGAGCTGCCCGTTGTCAAGGGCCGGGTGGGGTAGCAGCCAGAAGGGTGGATTCACGCGACCTTCGGGCGTTCTTTACCTGTTCTTTTCCCACTCTGCGGGCAGCGGGACGGAGACTGTGCCACCGCCTTCGCGCCGTGACGTCGGCGCGGGGCAGCTCCCACTCGCAGAAGGACCGAAGGCCCCGTGCCACTTCCCGTTGTGCTGTCCGGCCGCACCGTACGGCTGGAACCCCTCGCACCACAGCACGCCGCCGCGATCGCCGCGGCCGGCGCCGAGGACCGTACGACGTACGCGTTCACGCCCGTCCCCCACAATCTGGACGCGGCGGAGATCTACCTCGAACGTGCCCTGGCCGAACAGGCCGCGGGCCGAACGCTTCCCTTCGCCGTCGTCAGTACCGCCGACGAGCAGGTCGTCGGCGCGACGAGGTTCCTGGAGCTCGACTACTGGCAGGGGCCGCTGGTCTGGCCCTCGGTGCCCGGGATGCCGTACGGCGATCCGGCCACCGCGGTGCCGGACGCCGCGGAGATCGGCAACACCTGGCTCGCCCCCCGGGCCCAGGGCACCGGGATCAACTCCGAGGCCAAGCTGCTGATGCTCCGGCACGCCTTCGAGGTGTGGGGCGTACGGCGCGTCTCGATGCGCGCCGACGCCCGGAACCTGCGTTCGCGGGCCGCCATCGAACGCCTCGGAGCGACCTGCGAAGGGGTGCGGCGGGCGCATTCACGCGGGCTCGACGGGGCCGTGCGCAGCACCGCCTTCTACTCGATCCTCGACGAGGAGTGGCCGGCCGTCCGGGCCGTCATCGAGGCCAGGATCGACCGCGGGCCGCGACTCGACGGTGCGACGCTGCTGGACGGTGCGGCCCGGCTGGACGGACCGCCCCTGCTCGACGGTGCGGCCCGGCTCGACGCGGCGGCGCCGCGCGGCCCGCTCGTACCGGCGTAGGCGCACAGCGGACGGCCCCGCGCGGTCGACATGACCGTGCGGGGCCGCTGTGTACACCCGGGGCGTCAGAGCGCCGCGTACCCCGGGCGCACGACCTCGTCGATCAGCCGCTGCCGCTCCGGCAGCGGCAGGAACGCGGCGTCGAGCGCGGCGACCGTGAACTCCTCGAAGACCTCCGGGCCGTAGCCGAAGGCGTCCACCATGTGCTGGAACTCCTCGCTCATGGTGGTGCCGGAGACCAGTCGGTTGTCCGTGTTCAGCGTGATGCGGAAGCCGAGGCGGCGCAGCTCGTCGATGGGGTGCGAGGCGTAGTCCTTGGCCGCACCGGTCTGGAGGTTGGAGGTCGGGCAGACCTCCAGGGCGATCCGGTTGTCGCGGACGTACGAGGCCAGGTGGCCGAGCGTGCCGTCCTCGGCGATGTCGTCCGTGATCCGCACCCCGTGGCCGATCCGCTCGGCGCCGCAGACCTGCACGGCCTCGTGGATCGACTCCGCGCCGACGGCCTCGCCCGCGTGGATCGTGAAGTGGCAGTTCTGCCGCTTGAGGTGCTGGAAGGCGGGGAGGTGGCGGGCCGGCGGGTTGCCGATCTCGCCGCCGGCGATGTCGAAACCGGCCACGCCCTCCTCGCGGTGGGCGACCGTGAGCTGCGCGATCTCCAGGGAGCGGTCGGTGTGGCGCATCCCGGTGAGGAGGGCGCGGACCGTGATCCGGCCGCCGGTGCGGCGCTCACCCTCGCGGAAGCCGTCGTTCACGGCCTCGACGACCTCGTCGAGGCTCAGCCCGGCTTCCAGGTGCTGCTCGGGGGCGTAGCGGATCTCGGCGTAGACGACCCCGTCCGCGGCCAGGTCCTCGGCGCACTCGGCCGCGATGCGGTGCAGCGCCTCGCGGGTCTGCATCACCGCGCACGTGTGGGCGAAGGTCTCCAGGTACCGCTCCAGCGAACCGGAGTCGGCGGCGTCGCGGAACCAGACCGCGAGTGCGGCCGGGTCCTCGGTCGGCAGCGCGGTGTAGCCGCACTCCCGGGCCAGTTCGACGATGGTGGCGGGGCGCAGGCCGCCGTCCAGGTGGTCGTGGAGGACGGCCTTGGGCGCGCGGCGGATCCACTCGGCGACGGGCGTGGAGACCGGGGAGCTGAGCGGGGCGGCAGGGTTGTCAGACAAGTGCATGGCGCGGAAGTGTACGCCACGACGGCGGAAGGGCGCTGTGACGGCGATCGCCCGCCTGGTTCCGCAGGGCTGCCGGCTCAGTTCGACTGAAGGACCGGGAGGGCCGGCGCGCCCGTCGGGAGCATGTGCTTGGCCGCGAGGACCGGGGTGTCCCCGACCCGTACGACCTGGGTGACGAGCACCGCCGGGGTGTCTGCCGGGCGACCGAGCTGCTCGCCCCGCCGCTGGCCGAGCAGCGTCGCGGTCACACTGCTGTGGGCTCCCAGCGGCACTCCGCGCGAGGCGCCCGCGAGCACGGCCAGCATCGAGGTCCGCTCGGGCGCCGACTCGGCGCGCAGCGCTTCGGCGAAGGCCGGGTGCGCCCGCTCCAGTACGTCGTCGGCGGCTGCCCACTCCTGGCTGAGTGCCGCCGCCGCACCCTCTCCGGCCAGCAGGGACTCCCAGAAGCGCAGCTCCGCCCGGGCCGGGGCGAGCAGGTGCTGGGTGGTGAAGTCCGTGGGCTCCTCGACCGCCCGCAGCAGGGCCCGTACGCGCAGGGGAGCGCCCGCGCCGATCAGCTCCTCCAGGGGCTGGATGTGCTCGAAGCCGCGCCGGGGCGGGTGGTCGTTGACGGTCCGGCCGACCCCGCGCCGCACGGAGAGCAGGCCGTCCTCCTGGAGGAGCAGCAGCGCCTCGCGCAGGGCGGGGCGACTCACGCCCAGCTCGCCGGCGAGCTTGGGCTCGGAGGGGAGGGTCGAGCCCGGGGGATAGGTGCCGTCGTGGATGGCGTCCGCGATCCGCTCGTAGAGCACCACGACCGGTCGCCGCTGCTGTCCGCTGACTGCCACTGCCCCTCCTCCTGCCTGCTTGTCGGCAAGTGAACGGTATCCGGAATCACAGGTCAAAGGGACTTGACGTGTGACGCGCGTAGAACTCACTCTGTCTGGGCGCTGCTTGTCAGACAAGCAAAGTTCATCGATATGACATCCACGGCAAAGGGGCCCACATGTCAGCAACATCCGACCTCAAGGGCCGCGGGCCCATGCTGCTGGCGATGGTGCTCGCCGTCCTCGGCTACCAGATCAACGCCACCATGCTCAGCCCCGCACTGCCGGATGTCATCGAGCGCCTCGGCACCACCACGGCCGCCGCCGGTCTCTCGCAGACCCTCTTCTTCCTGATGGCGGCCATCGGTCAGGTCACCCTCGCCCGCCTCAGCGACCAGCGCGGCCGCAAGCCGATGATGATCGTCTGCGCCTTCGTCCTGATCGCCGGCAACCTGCTCTGCGTCTTCGCGCCGAACATCGAGATCTTCATCGCAGGCCGCATCCTCCAGGGCATCTCGGCGGCGATGTTCACCCTCGCCTTCCTCACCCTGAACCAGCTCCTCACCCCGGCCGGCTTCGGCAAGGCCGCGGGCATCATCACCGCCGTCAACGGCGGCCTCGCGGGTGTCGACGCCATCGCCGGCGGCCAGATCGCCGACACCATCGGCTTCCGCGGCATCTTCGTCTGCTCCACCCTGATCGCCGTCGCGGGCCTGATCGGCGTACGCACGTACGTCCCCGACGTCCCGGCCACCGCGACCGACGGCCGCTTCGACTCCCGCGGCATCGCCGCGCTCGCGCTCGGCCTCACCGGCATCCTCGTCGGCCTCGCCCAGGGTGCCGCCTGGGGCTGGACCTCCGTCCTCACCCTCGGCTTCCTGCTCGGCGGCCTCGCCTCGCTCGTCTTCTTCGTCGTCTCGCAGAAGAGCGCGGCCAACCCGGTCATCGACATCGAGGTGCTCGCCTCGCGCCGCGCCTGGCCGCTGCTGCTCACCACGGTCTGCACCCTGGGCGGCGCCTTCGGCGCCATCGCGCTCACGATCCCGCTCTTCTCGCAGGACGCCAGGGTCGGCCTCGGCCTCTCCGCCGTCACCGCCGCCGTCCTCTTCCTCACCCCGATCCAGCTGATCGGCGTGATCTCCGCCCCGCTGACCGGCCGGCTCGGTCCGAGGATCGGCTGGCGCACCATCGTCGTCACCGGCGCGGTCGCCAACTTCGCGATCTTCCTCTTCGCCACGTTCTTCCTGCGCAACGAGTGGATCCTGGTCGCCTCGCTCGCGGCGCTCGGCGTCACGTACGGCGGATTCATGCTGACCGGCCTCAACGGCCTCGCCGTCACCACCGCCCCGAAGGACAAGCCCGGCTCGCTCTCCGGCCTCAACGGCGCCTGCTTCGGCATCGGGGCCTCGCTCGGCATCGCCTTGGCCTCCGCGATGATCACGGCGGGCAGCGACGCGGGCGGCCCGACCGAGGCCGGCTACCAGCACGCGATGTACACGGCGCTCGCGCTGCTCGGCATCGGCGTCCTCACGGCCTTCCTCATCCAGCGTCCCGACCCCGCCGAGGCACCCGCCGAAACGCCGCAGCCGGTACTCGCCCACCACTGACCAGGCCGCAGGGAGAGGCCGCACCCTCACCCGTACGGCCCTCCCACCGCCCCTGTGCGGACCGGATCCCTCCATCCTGGTCCCACGGGGGCGGGCGCGTACGAGGAGGAGAGGTCAGGGGATGAGGCCGAAGGAGACGTCGAGCACGGGCCGGGCCCGGCGCATCTGGCTCCTCACGCCCGGCCGGATCGCCACCGGCGCCGTGCTCGCGCTCGCGGTGGTCGCCGTCACCGCGGGGGAGGAGGCGGTGGCCGACGAGGACGCCCCGCCGATGCCCGGCTTCCTCGGCAAGGGATTGTGGCAGGTCTTCACGGCGCTCGACCACCGCACCCGCATCGACGTCCACGACGTCGGCGGGAGCGACAGACGGGTGCTGTGGCCGTCGAACTGGACGGTGTGCACCCAGCATCCGGACGAGGGTGTGGCGCTCGACGGCCGCACCACGGTCGTGATCGGTGTGGCGAGGAAGGGCGAGACCTGCCCCCGGAAGGTCCGCTCGGCCCGCCGCTGACCGGCCGCACGTCGCCGGAGGCGGTCCCGGCGGGCGGTCAGCGCTTGTAGTTGATCTTCATGGTGTCCATGTCCGTGACGGACGCCCTGAGTTCCCCGTGGCCGTGCCCGAGCTCCCCGAGCACCGTCTCCACCCGGTCCTCGGCGATCGCCGCCGCCATCTCCTCGCCGTCCGCCGCGTCCGAGACCACGATCACCCGGTACGAGAAGTGCTTCAGCGTCCTGTCATAGGCGAGCGAGCCCTCGTCGGTGAACCGCATCGCCGACATCCCGTGCTCGTCGACCTCGGCGAGCAGCCGCGCCCGGCTCGCCTCCGACAGGCCGTCGAACGTGCCGCGCACGATCACCCGGTAGGTGTGCTGGGTGCTCATTCCCCTGGTCCTCACGTCGTTCACGAAACTCGTTGAAGATCCAGACTACGGCGGCGAGGATGAGGCACATGCGGAATATCGTGGTGCTCGACGCCCCGTCCAACCTCGGCCTGCGCCCGCCGTCCCCCGGCACCGTGCCCGGCTGCCACAAGCTCGCCGGCGCCCTGCGCGAGAACCGGATCGTGCGGAGGCTCGGCGCCCTGGAAGGCGGCGTGGTCGTCGCACCCCGCTACGACCTGGGCGACTGGCGGGAGGGCGACGGAGTCTTCAACGCGGCCGCCCTCGCCACCTACACCCGTACGCTCGCGGACCGGATCGAGGGGCACGTACGGGCCGGGGAGTTCCCCCTCGTCCTCGGCGGCGACTGCTCCATCCAGCTCGGCGCCTCCCTCGCCCTGCGCCGCCTCGGCCGCTACGGGCTCGCCGCGATCGACGCCTCCCCGGACTTCCGCCACACCGGCAACTCCGACCGGGTGGGCGCCGCCGCCGGCGAGGAACTGGCCCTCGCCACCGGCCGGGGCCAGCGGGACCTCACCGACCTGGAAGGCCTCGAGCCCTACCTCCGCGAGGAGGACGTCCGGCTCTTCGGCATCCGTGACGCCTACCACGACGATCCCGAACTCGTCGACCTGCGCGCCCTGAAGGTGCCCGTGGTCACCGTCTCCGAACTGCGCGCATGGGGTCCTGCCGAGCTCGCCGCCGCCACGGTGACCGCCTTCGAGACCCCGGCCCTCGACGGCTTCTGGGTCCACCTCGACGCCGACGTCCTCGACCCCTCCGTAATGCCGGCCGTCGACAGCCCCGACCCCGACGGCCTGCTGCCGGACGAACTCGTCCCCCTGCTCCGGACCTTGGTCCGCTCCGAGCGCTGCGTCGGGCTCAACGTCACGATCTGCGACCCCGATCTCGACCCGGACGGCACCGCCGGAGCGCTGCTCACGGACCTCGTGGTCGCCGCCCTGGCCGAAGCCTGACGAGCGGCGCCCCTGGTCAGGAGCGCGCCCGACGTGTTCCATGGTCGACATGACGACCGTACGACGTGCCGTACTGACCCTGCCCGCGGCCCCGTTGGGCCCGGACAACCCCTTGCCCGCCCTGCGGAGCCCGGGCGCGGCGCACGTGGCCGCCCTCCTCGACGCACGCGTCAAGGAGGACGTGCCGCGCGACATGGCACGCCAGTTGGGGTACGCACCGCTGCGCAGCCTGCTGCCCGTCCCGGTCCGCGACGGCTACGGACGCGAGCGCACCCCCGCCGCGATCGACGCGATCGTCATCGAGAACGACCGGCTGCGGGCGACCGTGCTGCCGGGGCTCGGCGGCCGCGTCCACTCCCTGCACCACAAGCCCACGGGGCGCGAACTGGTCCACCGCAACCCGGTGTTCCAGCCCGCCGCCTTCGCCCTCAACGGCGCCTGGTTCGCCGGCGGCATCGAATGGAACATCGGCGCCACCGGCCACACCACCCTCTCCTGCTCCCCGGTCCACGCCGCGATCGTCCCGGCCCCCGACGGCGGCGAGATGCTCCGGCTGTGGGAGTGGGAGCGCCTGCGCGACCTGCCCTTCCAGGTCGACCTGTGGCTCCCCGAGGACTCCGACTTCCTGCATGTCGGCGTCCGCGTCCGCAACCCGCACGAGCGGACCGTCCCCGTCTACTGGTGGTCCAACACCGCCGTCCCCGAGGACCGCCGGATCCTCGCCCCCGCCGACGAGGCCTGGCTCCACGGCTACGAGCGCGGCCTGCGCCGCGTCCCCATCCCGGTCACCGAGGACGAAACGGGCACGGCGGGGGACCGCACGTACCCGCTGCGCAGCACTCTTCCCGCCGACTACTTCTACGACGTCCCCGAGGAACGGCGGCGCTGGATCGCCGCCCTGGACGAGACCGGCACCGGGCTCGTCCAGACGTCCACGGACCTGCTGCGCGGACGCAAGCTCTTCCTCTGGGGCTCGGCCCGCGGCGGACGGCGATGGCAGGAGTGGCTCACCGAACCCGGCGCGCCCGGATACGCCGAGATCCAGGCCGGACTCGCCCGCACCCAGCTGGAGCATCTGAAGCTGGAGGGCGGCGCGGAGTTCAGCTGGCTGGAGACGTACGGGCCGCTGACCGCCGAGCCCTCGGCGGTCCACGGCGAGGACTGGGCGGCAGCCCGCGCGAGCGTGGAGGGGAGCCTGGAGCAGGCGCTTCCGCGCGCCGCCGTCGATGCCGCGTACGCGGCGTGGCGCGCCGGCGCGGCCGACGCCGAACCGGTGACGGTCCTCGCGGCGGGCTCGGGCTGGGGCGCGCTGGAAGTCCTCGCCGGAGGGCACGAGCTGCCGGGGACCCCGTTCCCCGCGTCGACCCTGGGCGCGGAGCAGAAGCCCTGGCTGGAGCTGCTCCGCACGGGCGTCCTGCCGCCTCGCGAGGACGGGGCCGCCCCCGGCCCGTCGCTGGTCGCGGACCACTGGCGCGACATGCTGGAGACCGCGCCCGCGGAGCCGCTCACCGAGTACCACCTCGGGATCGCGCAGTGGCACGCGGGCGACCTGGCCCAGGCGGTTCGGAGCTGGGAGCGCGGGCTCCGGCGGGCGGGCGTGCGCTGGCCGTTGCTGTACTGCCTCGCCGTCGCCGACGAGGAGGGCGGCCACCCGGAGCGGGCGGCCGAGCGCTTCGCGGAGGCCTTCGACGCGCTGCCCGGCGACGTGGACACCTTGGTGTCCGCCGCCCTGGGCCGTGAGGCCCTCACCGCGCTCCTGGCCGCCGGCCGGGTGGCGCAGGCCCGCGCACTCTGGGAGCGGCTGCCCGCGCCGGTCCGCGCACGCGGCGCGTTCCGCTTCGTCGAGGCCCGTCTCCTCCTCGCCGAGGGCCGGAAGCCCGAGGCCCGCGCCGTCTTCGACGCGGGCTTCGAGGTGCCGGACCTGCGGGAGGGCGCCGAGATCCTGGGCGACGTGTGGTCGGCCATGACCGACGAGACGCTCCCGGACTCCTACGAGTTCCGGATGCGTCCCTGAGGCGTCCCCGTCGGACCCGGCCGGTTCAGGCGGTCCGGCGGTCGACGTACTCGAAGACGGAGCCGTCCGGGTGGACCGCGATCAGATTGCGGCCCACCGGGGTCGGGACCGGGCCGGCCAGGATCTTGGCGCCCGCCTCCGTCAGCGAGGTGAACGCCGCGTCCACATCCTGGACGGAGACGGTCGCGGCGACCTTCCGCAGGACCTCCAGCTCCGACTCGGGTCCGCTCATCAGCAGGAAGCAGCCGATGGCCGCGACCGACACCCCGCCGCGCTCGAAGCGCAGGGCGGAAGCGCCGGTGAGGCGCTCGTAGAACTCCACCGCCGGCTCGAGATCGTCGACGCAGACACGTAGCGTGGACCCAAGAATCTCCATGCGTACGAGCCTAGTTGAGGTTCAGGAGACGCGGCAGAGGATCTCTCCGTGCGGGACCATGAACCAGGCGTCCTCCTGCCGGCCCCACTCCCGCCACGCCTCGGAGACCTCGGCCAGCGCGTCCGGCGTCGTGTGGCCGCCGTCCACTGCCAGCTTCGCGTACACGGACTCCGTCGTCCGCTCCGCCCACAGACCGCTCCACCACGCCCGCTCCTCCGGCGTCGCGAAGCACCAGGTGGCGGCCGTCGTCGTCACGTCCGTGAACCCCGCCCGCCGTGACCAGGCGAACAGCCGCCGCCCGGCGTCGGGTTCACCGCCGTTGGACCGGGCGACCCGCTGGTACAGCTCTTGCCACGCCTTCATGGCGGGCGGCTCCGGGTGCCAGGCGAAGGACCCGTAGTCGCTGTCCCGGGCGGCGACCACACCGCCCGGGCGGCAGACCCGCCGCATCTCGCTCAGCGCCCGCACCGGGTCCCCCACGTGCTGCAGCACCTGGTGGGCGTGGACGACATCGAAGGAGTCGTCCGGGAAGTCCAGGTCGTGGACGTCGGCGACCGCGAACTCCACGTTCTCCAGGCCCCGTTCGGCGGACGTGGCCCGTGCCTTGTCCAGGACGTCCTCGGCCGCGTCCACCGCGGTCACCCGGCCGGGGGCCACCAGCGCGGCCAGGTCGGCGGTGATGGTGCCGGGGCCGCAGCCCACGTCCAGGACGTCCAGGCCGGGGCGCAACTCGGGGATCAGATAGGCCGCGGAGTTGGCGGCGGTGCGCCAGCTGTGCGAGCGCAGCACCGACTCGTGGTGCCCGTGGGTGTAGACGGCGGTCTCCTGCGGCGCTGACTGCTCGGAGGCATGGGTCATGACCGGACTCCCTCGTGTGGGTTGGTGTGGTCACGGTACGCCTTCGTGCCGCATCGTGAGATGACAATCTCGCCATGTGGTCAACGCGTTGATGTGAATCGCGCGGCCCGCGCCCGGCGACTCGGGGCGCATCGCGGGGCATACGCCCCGGCGCCCTGGGTACGCGCATCGGTGACCTGATCCGGCCGCCGCGAAGACTCGTGGAGGAAGGTCCGTGATGCGGTACGAAACGATGTCCTCGCTCGCCCGGCAGCTCCGCGCGGACGCCGTACGCGCCGCCGACGCCGCCGGCTCCGGGCATCCGACCTCCTCGATGTCGGCCGCCGAGATCGGCGCCGTGCTGCTCGCCCGGCACCTGCGGTACGACTTCGACCGTCCCGACCACCCGGGCAACGACCGGCTCGTCCTCTCCAAGGGACACGCCTCGCCGCTGCTGTACGCCATGTACCGGGCCGCGGGCGTCGTCGGCGAGAGCGAACTGCTCACCTTCCGCGCCAGGGGGAGCCTTCTCGAAGGCCATCCCACGCCCCGGCTGCCCTGGGTCGACGTCGCCACCGGCTCACTGGGCCAGGGCCTGCCCATCGGGGTCGGCATGGCGCTGGCCGGGAAGTTCCTCGACCGCGTCCCGTACCAGGTGTGGGTGGTCAGCGGCGACAGCGAGATGGCCGAAGGGTCCGTCTGGGAGGCCGTGGAGCACGCCGCGTACTGCCGCCTGGACAACCTCACCCTGATCGTCGACGTCAACCGGCTCGGCCAGCGCGGACCCACTCGTCACCAGCACGACCTGGGCGCCTACGCCGCCCGCCTCGAAGCCTTCGGCTGGCACACCCTGCGGATCGACGGACACGACGTCGAGGCGGTCGACGCGGCGCTGCGCGAGGCCCGCGCGACCGTCCGCCGGCCCACCGCGATCCTCGCCGCCACCCGCAAGGGCCGGGGCGTGGCCGCCGTGGAGAACCGCGAGGGGATGCACGGCAAACCGCTCCCGGACGCCGAGGCCGCCATCGCCGAGCTGGGCGGCCGGAGCGATCTGCGGGTCCAGGTGACCGATCCGCCCGCCGCGCTGGTGCCGCGCCCCGGCCGGGACGGCGCGCCGCGGCTCCCGAGGTACACGAGGGGCGAGAAGGTCGCCACCCGTGACGCCTACGGGCACGCTCTCGCGGCCCTCGGCGAGGTCCGTGGCGACATCGTCGCGCTCGACGGCGAGGTCGGCGACTCCACCCGTACGGAGTTCTTCGCGAAGGCGCACCCCGAGCGCTACTTCGAGTGCTGGATCGCCGAGCAGCAGCTCGTCGGGGCCGCCGTCGGACTCCAGGCACGCGGCTACGTCCCGTACGCCTCGACCTTCGCAGCCTTCCTCACCCGCGCGTACGACTTCGTCCGGATGGCGGCCGTCAGCCGGGCCGGGATCAACCTCGTCGGTTCGCACGCCGGGGTGTCCATCGGCCAGGACGGGCCGAGCCAGATGGGTCTGGAGGATCTCGCGATGCTGCGTGCCGTGCACGGCAGCACCGTGCTCTACCCCTGCGACGCCAACCAGACGGCGAAACTTGTGGTGGCCATGGCCGACCTCGAAGGCGTCCGCTACCTGCGCACCACACGCGGCGGCACCCCCGTCGTGTACGGGCCCGAGGAGGAGTTCCCGGTCGGCGGGAGCAAGGTGCTCCGCAGCCACGGTGAGGACGACCGGGCGACCGTCGTCGCGGCCGGGGTGACCGTGCACGAGGCACTGAAGGCGGCCGACCGGCTCGACGAGCACGGCATGCCGGTCCGGGTGATCGACCTCTACTCGGTCAAGCCGGTGGACACCGAGACCCTCGACCAGGCGGCCGGGACGACCGGCTGCGTCCTGACGGTGGAGGACCACCATCCCGAGGGCGGGATCGGCGACGCCGTCGCCGAGGCGTACGCCAACGGGCACGGCGGGATGCCCCGCCTGGCACGACTCGCCGTGCGCTCCATGCCCCTCTCCGCGACCCCGGAGGAACAGCTCCACGAGGCCGGCATCGACGCGGACGCGATCGTCTCGGCGGTCGAACTCATGCTGGAGCGCGTGCTGGTGCGCTAGGGCGGACCTGACGGCCACTCATATGACGAACCCGTGAACAGACCGTCCCGAAGGCACTTGCACGCCTAGCATCGGGCCCGCCGCCACCCTCGTCGTACCCCCGCGCGCCGCCGCGGTACCCCCGCATGCCGTCGTCCCCCGTCCTCCGCCGTACCCCCGCTCCCGCATCCGCCGCCGCACCCGAGGAGAAACGTGCCCCACGTGTCCGTGCCGGACCGCCGGTCCCTGCTGAAGCTGCTCGCCGCCGCCCCCGCGGTCTCCATGCTCGGCGGACCGGCGGCCGCGGCCCCCGCGACGGCAGCCTCCGGGCCAGGCATCGTCAAGCCGCTGCCGCCCGAGCTGTTCACGATCCGCGGGACCAACGCCGAGTCCCGCTTCGACTCCTTCGGGAACACCGGCCTCCTCACCCCCACGGACCGCTTCTTCGTCCGCAACCACACCTCCACCCCCGTCCTCGACGCCGCCACCTGGCGGCTCACCCTCTGGGGCGACGGACTGCACGGCCGTGGCCCCGTCCACTTCACCTACGGACAGCTGCGGGACCTCCCCTCCGTCACCCGGACGGCCCTGGTCGAGTGCGCCGGAAACGGCCGCAGCCTCTACGCCACCCAGCAGGGCGAGACCGTCAGCGGCACCGCCTGGACCCTCGGCGCGGTCGGGGCCGCCCGCTGGCGCGGGGCCCGCCTCTCCGACGTGCTGCGTCGCGCCGGGATCGCCGCGGACGCCGTGGACGTACAGCCGAGCGGCCTGGACGACGAGTACGTCACCGGGGGCGTGAACCTCGGCCGGGTCCGCCGGCCGCTGCCGGTGGCCAAGGCACTCGACGACGTGATCCTCGCGTACGAGATGAACGGCGAGACCCTTCCGCGCGACCACGGCTACCCGGTCCGCCTCGTCGTGCCGTCCTGGGTCGGCATCGCCTCCATCAAATGGCTCGGCGACATCCAGGTCTCCACCACCCCGCTCTCCTCGCCGTGGTCCACCGACTACTACCGGCTCTTCGGCGCCGCGCATCCCCCCGGCGGCAGCGCGCCGATCACCCGCCAGACCCTCAAGTCCGGGTGCGAGCTCCCCTTCGGGGCCACGCTGGAGGCCGGCCGCGTCCACCGCCTCACCGGTCGCGCCTGGTCCGCACTCGCGCCCGTGCGCAGGGTGGACGTCTCGACCGACGGCGGCGCCCTCTGGCGCCCCGCCCGGCTCCTCGACGCCCCCCGGCGCGACGGCTGGGTCCGCTGGACCGTCCCGTGGCGCCCGCGCCGCTCCGGCCCGGCGACCCTGCTCTCCCGCACCACCGACGCGGCCGGGAACGTCCAGCCCGAGCGGGCCGTCCACAACACCCAGGGCTATCTCTTCAACGCGGTGGTGCGACACCCGGTCGCCGTCGTCTGAGGCAGCGAACCGCTCCGAACCTTCGTATAAAGGGCACTGTGGGCGCCGTGCGGGCGCGAACCGGTGCTTCAGGAGGTACGGGAGATGAGGCAGACGGCTCCGGAAGGCCGCGGCCCGGTGCGCTACGGCCCTCCGGCCCCGGAACCGGGCTTGCCCGTACTCCCCGGACTCGCCGCGATCCTCGCCGCCTCCGCCGGCCGCACCACCGTCGAACCACCCGGCGGCGGCCCCGTGCTCCGCGAGGCCGCCAGCGGCTACTGGTGGCGGCGCGGCCTGCGCACCCACGCCGAGGACGTGGTCGCGGCCCCGGGCGCGCAGCCCCTGCTGCTCGCCCTGATCGCCGCCCACGGCGGCGACGTCCTGATGCCCAGGCCCTGCCCCGCCTGGTGGACCCCGCAGGCCCGCCTCCTGGGCCGGCCCGCCTATCACGTGCCCACCCCCGCCGAGTGCGGCGGCGTACCCGACCCGTACGCCCTGCTCGAAACCGTCCGCCGGGTCCGGGCCGAGGGCGGCCACCCCCGGCTGCTGCTGATCTCCGTCGCCGACGACCCCACCGCCACCGTCGCTCCGCCCGAGCTGGTCCGCGAGGCATGCGAGGCCGCCGTCGCCGAGGGGCTGCACATCATCAGCGACGAGACCTGGCGCGACACGCTGCACCGGCGTCACGACACCGTCCTCCTCAGCCCCGCCGAGATGTGCCCGGACGACGTCACCGTCCTGTACGACCTGGCCGGCGCCCTCGCCCCGGTCGCCTGGCCCTGCGCCGTGGCCCGCTTCCCGCCCACCGACCCCTCACGCGCCGACCGCTACACCGACCCCCGCGCCCGCACCCTCGACATCCTCACCGCACTCGGCGCCTTCGTCGCGGGACCGGTCGCCCCCGCCGCCGCGCACGCCCTCGACGAGCCGGAGGACGTCACCGTACGCGCAGCGCTCTCCGCCGGCCTCCACGCGCGCGTGGCCGCCGCCGCGCACCGGGCGGTCCTCGCCGCCGGCGCCCTCGCCCGGCCCCCGCAGGCCGGCCGCCACCTCTACGCCGACCTCGGCCCGCTCCGCGCCGGGCTCTCCGCCCGGGGCGTCACCGACTCCATGGAGCTGGAGAACCACCTCAGCGAGCGGCTCGGCGCGCCGGTCCCCGGCGGGCACCGCTTCGGCGACGAAATCGGCGCCCTGCGTGTGCGGTTCGACACCGGTGCCTTCCTCGGATCGACCGAGGAGGAGCGGATGGAGGCCCTCACTTCGGCCGACCCGGTGGAATTGCCGCATGTGGCCCGCGCGTTGAGCTCCTTCGGAGCGGTGCTGGAGGAACTCCGGTGACACCCGGGGCACTTCGGCCCCCCGTACGCCCGCAGCACGTCCCGACGAACTGCGCAGAACGGAGCTCGCAGATGACGGAACAGACGGCACGGCCGACGCAGGCCCCACGGACGGCACCCGACGGCGGGACCGGATCCGATGGCCGGGCCGCATCGGACGGCGGGACCGCATCGGACGACCGGGCTGCAGCGGACGACCGGACCGCCCTCGGCTCCCGGACCGCCCCCGGCGACCGGACCGCGACCGGCGGCCGGACCGCCCCCGGCGACCGGACCGCGACCGGCGGCCGGACCACACCCGGCGGCCGGATCGGGTCGGAGGACCGGACCGCCCCCGGCGACCGGACCACACCCGGCGACCGGACCACACCCGGCGGCAGGACCGGATCCGACGGCAGGACCGGATCCGACGGCAGGATCGGGTCGGAGGACCGGACCGCCCCCGACGGCAGGATCGGGTCGGAGGACCGGACCGCCCCCGACGGCCGGACCGCGCCGCCCCCCGCCGCCCCTGTCCTCCAGCCCCTCGGGCGGACCAGGACCGACTGGCCGCGCTCCTTCGCCGACCGGCTCACCGCGCCGCTCCCCGGCGTCCGCGCGATGGCCCGGCTCGCCCGCGAGGGCGCCGTGCGCCCCGGGCCCGAGGGCCTGCGCGACATCCCGCTGCTGCCGTTCGCCCCCGGCCCGCTGCCCGCCGCCGAGCCCGACACACTCGCCGTCACCTGGGCCGGCCACGCCAGCTGGATCCTGCGCGTCGGCGGTCTGACCGTTCTCACCGACCCCGTCTGGTCCCGCAGGATCCTCGGCACCCCGACCCGGATCACCCCCGTCGGGGTGCGCTGGGAGGACCTGCCGCCCGTGGACGCCGTCGTCATCAGCCACAACCACTTCGACCACCTCGACGCCCCCACCCTCAAGAGGCTGCCCCGGGACACCCCGGTCTTCGTCCCCGCCGGCCTCGGCCGCTGGTTCACCCGGCGCAGATTCCACCGGGTCACCGAACTCGACTGGTGGGAGGCGGCCGAACTCGACGGTGTGCGCTTCGAGTTCGTCCCCTCGCACCACTGGTCCAAGCGGACCCTCCTCGACACCTGCCGCTCGCTGTGGGGCGGCTGGGTCCTCACCGACCCCTTCGACCGCCGGGTCTACTTCGCCGGCGACACCGGCTACGGCCACTGGTTCGCCGAGATCGGGCGCCGCCATCCCGGGATCGACCTCGCGCTGCTCCCCATCGGCGCCTACGACCCGCGCTGGTGGCTCAGCGACGTCCACACCGACCCCGAGGAGGCCGTGCGCGCCTTCCAGGACCTCGGGGCACGGCGGATGGCGCCGATGCACTGGGCGACCTTCGTCCTCTCCGCCGAGCCGGTCCTCGAACCCCTCACCCGGGTCAGGGCCGCCTGGGAGCGTGCCGGGCTGCGCCGCGAGGACCTGTGGGACCTCCCCGTCGGCGCCTCACGCGTGCTTCTGCCCTGACCTGCTGTCGCGCCCGGCTCCCCGTACCCGCCGCCACAGCGCGGGAGCCCCGCTGATCAGCACCGTCAGCGCCACCGCCGCCAGCACGCCCTGCCACGGCTCGGGGAACAGCGAGCCGCCGAGAATCCCGATCAGCTGGTACGTCGCCGCCCACGCCAGACACGCCGGCACGTCACCACGAACGAACCGGCGCAGCGGCACCCGCGCCAGCAGACACGCCAGCATCACCGGAATCCGCCCGGCCGGCACCAGACGCGACAGCACGAGCACCGACACCTGGTGGGTCTCCAGCTTCGCCTGCGCCTGCGCGAGCCGGTCGGGGGCGGCCCGGCCGCGCAGCACCTCCAGCCACCGCGAGCCGTTCCGCGACCCCACCCCGCGCTGCCCCAGCCAGTACAGCGTCACATCGCCCAGGAGCGCGGCGCAGGCCGACACCAGGAACACGAAGAGCAGCGACAGCGGGGACGTCTGGTGGAAGGCGACCACGGCCGCCGAGCTGACGATCGCCCCCGTCGGCACGACCGGCACCAGCGAACCCAGCGCCACCAGCGCGAACAGCGTGGGATAGCCGACCGCCTGCTGCGTCGACTCGGGCGGCAGGTCCCGCACCGCCCCCATCAGATCGATCACGGGGCGACCTCGGGCCGCACCCGCTCGCCGTGGCCGAGCAGGTGCACCACCACCTTCGGCGCGAGCCGCGCCGCGTGCCGGACGAACTCGTCGCCCGGAGCGTGGAACTCGTGCGGCCGGATCGCGTCCATCCCGATCGGCCAGTACGTGCCGTAGTGCACCGGCACCGCCGCCGCGGGGGAGAGCGCCGCGAGCGCCCGCGCCGCCCGGCCCGCGTCCAGATGCCCGTGTCCCAGATACGGGCCCCAGCCACCCACCGGCAGCAGCGCCACGTCCACCGGGCCGACCGCCTCGGCCATCCCGTCGAAGAGACCGGTGTCGCCTGCGAAGTACGTCCGTGCCTCGCCCTCGACGACATACCCGAGCGCGGGGGAGCGGTGCGGCCCCACCGGCAGCCGTCGGCCGTCGTGCAGCGCCGGTACGGCCCGTACGGTCACGCCCTCCACCGTCACCGCGTCGCCCGGCTCCAGCTCCGTCAGCCGCAGACCCCGGCCGTCGAGCCTCCGCAGCCCCGCCACCGCGCCCGGCGCGCCGCGCGGCACGATCAGCCGCGTCCCGGGCGCGAGCCGGGCCAGCGAGGGCAGATGCAGATGGTCGGCATGCAGATGGGAGACGAGCACCGCCTCGGCGGCCGCCGCCTCGGGTGGCGGCAGCGCGCCGCGGCGCCGCCGCAGATGCGCGAGCCGGCGCGCGAAGAGCGGGTCGGTGAGGAACCGGACCCCGGAGTCCTCGACCGTGCAGGTGGCATGACCCCACCAGGTGACCTCCACCGGTACGCCGCCCTTCCGCCCGAGTCGATGCGCTGATACCGAGGGTAGATGTCCCGAGCGGGCGACGCGGGGCGTCCGAGGCGGGTCGCGGGGGTAGCCATCGTGGAGCAAGGCGATGGGAGCCGTGGTGAGCACGATGGGGACGACCTGCCATTCGGCGCAGTGTCCGCGCTGCGGGGGCGTGCTGGCCGTGACCCAGGACGGCTGGCAGATCTGTCATACCTGTGGCTACTCCTCGCCACCGTGAGGCCCGGGGGCGGTGGGAAGGGACGCCCTCCTCGCCCGAGCCGGTTCGGAGTAGGGTCGGTCCATGGACGACGTTCGGGTGGCGGCGATCGCCAGCCTCACCCCGCTTGAGGAACTCGACAGCGACCCCTTCCTGGTCGACACCCGCAGCCAGCACGAGATGTGCGCCCGTTGGGCCCAGCACAAGGGCTACGTCGTGGCGAGACAACTGCTCTTCTACGGGATCCGGCCCGACCACGCCGCGCTCTGGGCCGATGTGGACGCCGGGCACGTCGACCTCTTCGTCGCCCCCAACGAACGGGTGCTCGCACGGGCGTTGACCGACGTGTCCGCGTTCTTCGCGGAGTGCGAGCGACGGGGCGTACGGCTGGAGACCGCGGGTCTCGACGAGCCGGTGTACGACGCCGCGGCCAAGGCCGACGTGCACCGCCGCCTCTCGATGCCCACCGCCGGCTACGACGGTTGCTAGTGCCGTCTGCCGGTGTCGCGCGCGCTCCTTTCCCGCCCTGACCGCGCCCCTGGGCGATGTGCCACGCTTGAGGCAGGAAACGGGTGAAAGGTGAACCAGGCGTGGGTGACGGGCGATGGCGTACCGCCGGCCACTGGCGGAGCGCGGGGAGCGCGCTGGTGCGGGTGGTCGTGGTCTGGGCGGTGTCGACGCTGACCATGCTGGTCCTGGCCGGACTGCTGCCCGACTTCCAACTCCAGTCCGCCGACGGCGACAGCATCACCCGTACCGCCCTCACCGCCGCCTGGGGCGCCGGCGCGTTCGCTCTGCTCGGCGCGCTGGTGTGGCCCGTGATCGTCCGGGCGCTGCTGCTCGTACCGGCCCTGGTCCTCGGCCTGTTGGTGTTCTTCCTCAACGGCTCCCTGCTGCTGATCGCGCTCTGGCTCATCCCCGACGGCCGTGGCGCCGCCGACCCGGAGACCGCCGTCGTCGTCGCCGCCGTGATGTCCGCCGTCGCCTCGGCCACCTCCACCGCGCTCGCGGTCCGGGACGACGACGCCTACCGCCGCCGCCTCTACCGGCTCGCCGACCGCAAGCGCCCCCGGGCGGTGACGGGGCGTCCCCCCACGCAGCCAGGTGTGGGGGGAGGCCCCGAACCCGTCCCCGGCACGCTCTTCCTGCAACTCGACGGCGTCGGGCACCAGGTGCTTCGCGACGCCGTGGCCGACGGGCTGATGCCCACCGTCGCCGACTGGCTCGACGGCTCCCACCGGCTCACCCCCTGGCGCACCGACTGGTCGAGCCAGACCGGCGCCAGCCAGCTCGGCATCCTGCACGGCTCCAACGAGGACGTGCCCGCCTTCCGCTGGTACGAGAAGGACACCGGCCGGCTCATGGTCTCCAACCGCCCCGCGAGCGCCGTCGAGCTCCAGCGGCGGGCCATCGAGCGCACCGGGGACGGCGGGCTGCTGACCGTCGACGGCGCCTCCCGGGGCAACCTCTTCAGCGGCGGCGCCGACCAGCTCGCCCTCGTGCTGTCGATGGCCGCCCGCCGCGGTCGGCGCAACCGCTCGCGCGCCGGGTACTTCACCTACTTCTCGGACCCCGCCAACGCGGTCCGTACGGCGGGGTCGTTCGTCGCCGAGGCCGCGCGCGAGGTGGTCCAGTCGATCCGGGCGCGGCTGCGCAAGCAGACCCCGAGGGTCTCGCGCGGCGGCACCTACCCCTTCA
The DNA here is from genome assembly GCF_042735655.1 of Streptomyces sp. NPDC059567. NCBI lineage: Bacteria > Bacillati > Actinomycetota > Actinomycetes > Kitasatosporales > Streptomycetaceae > Streptomyces > Streptomyces sp. NPDC059567. Next base: position 47,696 of record NZ_JBHWBS010000011.1, read on the forward strand.
TCCGGGCCTTCGCCACCGTCGTGGAGCGCGACGTCGTCGTCGCCGCGGTGATCGGGGACCTGCTGGCCGGGCGGACCGCCGTCTACGCCGACCTCGTCGCCTACGACGAGGTGGCCCACCACTCCGGCCCGCACGGCCACGACACCGACCGCGTCCTCGCCCGGCTCGACCGTTCCCTCGCGCTGATCGCCAAGGTCGCCGAGCATGCGCCCCGCCCGTACCGGATCGTGCTCCTTTCCGACCACGGCCAGAGCCCCGGCGAGACCTTCGAGGGCGCCTATGGGCTCACCCTGCGGGATCTCGTACGCGCCGGATGCGGGCTGCCCGTACCGCGCCGGGTCCGGCGCACCCGCAGCGGCTCGGAGGCCAGGGACGCGGCACGCGACGCGCTGCGCAGCGCGCTGCACCGGCCGGTGGACGAGGACGGGGGAGCGGTGCCCGACAAGGCCGGGCCCGTCGTGCTCGCCTCCGGCAACCTGGGTCTCATCTCCTTCCCCGGCGTGCCGCACCGGATGACCCGCGAGGAGATCGAGCGCCGCCACCCCGCGCTCCTGCACACCCTCGCCAACCACCCGGGCATCGGCTTCCTGCTGGTCGCGAGCGCCGAGCACGGCTCGGTCGTGCTCGGCAGGGACGGTGCGGAGGTGCCGGTCGCCGAGCTCGCCGACGACGGGCCGCTCGCGGTCTTCGGGCGGGGCGCGGCGGACGCGGTACGGCGCACGGACGGGTTCCCGCACGTCGCCGACATCATGGTCAACTCGATGTACGACCCGGCGACCGGCACCGTGCACGCCTTCGAGGAGCAGATCGGTTCGCACGGCGGTCTCGGCGGCGAGCAGTCGCACCCCTTCCTGCTCTCGCCCGTGGACTTCTCGGCGCCGGTCGGGCCAGGGGCCGAACTCGTGGGCGCGGAGCAGCTCCACCGGGTGCTGCGCCGCTGGCTGAGGGAGTGCGCGGGACCGCAGGTGCCGCTGGAGATTTCCCCGCCCGTGAGCGATGCGGAAGCGTTTCTTCCGGTCAAGGGCACCGCCGGACCGGACAAAAACAACTGATTTGGTAGGGCGTCTCGCCTGCCGGACCATGGTCGGGTTTGCACGACGAGAGGCGCACCACCCCCCATGAGCACGGCCCTATCCGAACAGTCCGCAGAAGAGACCAAGCACGCCCGGCGATTCGGACTGCCGATCGCCACCGCCCTGGTCATGGGCAACATCATCGGCGGCGGAATCTTCCTGCTCCCCGCCTCCGTCGCCCCCTTCGGCACGGTCAGCCTGGTCGCCTTCGGCGTCCTCACCCTCGGCGCGATCGCCCTCGCCCTCGTCTTCGGCCGGCTCGCCCACCGCCATCCGCAGACCGGCGGCCCGTACGTCTACGCCCGCGCCGCCTTCGGCGACTTCGCCGGCTTCCTCGCGGCCTGGTCGTACTGGATCACCGCCTGGGTCTCGAACGCGGCCCTCGCCGTGGCCGCCGTCGGCTACCTCGACGTCCTGATCCCCGTCCACGAGTCGAAGCTCGCGACCATCGCCGCGGCGCTCACGCTCCAGTGGCTGCCGGCGCTCGCCAACCTCGCCGGGACCCGGTACGTGGGCGCCGTGCAGCTCGTCGCGACCGTCCTCAAGTTCGTCCCGCTCCTCCTGGTCGCCGTCGGCGGACTCTTCTTCTTCGACAGCGCCAACCTCGGACCGTTCCAGGCCGGCGAGGGCGGCGCGCTCGGCGCGGTCTCCGCCTCCGCCGCGATCCTGCTCTTCAGCTACCTGGGCGTCGAGTCCGCGGCCGTCAGCGCCGGCGAGGTCCGCGACCCGCGGCGCAACGTCGGCCGTGCCACCGTCCTCGGCACCCTGGGCGCCGCCGCGATCTACCTCCTCGGCACGCTCGCCGTCTTCGGCACGGTCGCCCACGACCGGCTCGTCGAGTCCTCCGCGCCGTTCTCGGACGCCGTGAACGCCATGTTCGGCGGCTCGTGGGGCGGCACCGCCATCGCCTGCATGGCCCTCGTCTCCATGGTCGGCGCGCTCAACGGCTGGACCCTGCTGAGTGCCCAGACCCCCTACGCGGCGGCGCGCGACGGGCTCTTCCCGAAGGTCTTCGCCCAGAAGCGGCGCGGCGTCCCGACCGTCGGCGTCCTCGTCACGGTCGTCCTGGCCTCGCTGCTGACGGTCTACAACTACACGGTCGGCACCGAGGGCGTCTTCGAGATCCTCGTCCTCGTCACCACCTTCACCGCGACCGTCCCCTACCTGCTGTCGACCGCCGCCCAGATCTACTTCCTGCTCTCCGGCCGGTCCGAGCGCGTCGACCGCGCCCGTCTGATCCGCGACGGGGTCCTGGCCGCGGCCGCCTTCGGCTTCTCCATGTGGCTCGTGGCGGGCTCGGGATACGCGGCGGTGTACCAGGGCGTGCTGTTCCTCTTCGCGGGTGTGCTCGTCTACGCGTGGATGTCGGCCCGCAAGGTGCGGCGGGGAACCGAGCCGAACGGTCCGGACTCCCTCTCCGTGCCGGGTCCGGACGTCTCCCTGCCGGCTCCGGACGTCTCCGTGCCGGGTCCGACGCGGACGGCCGACGGCGCGTCCGAGCGCGTGAATTCGGGCGCTTCCGCGTAGGCCGCCCGGGCGGAATCCCCGCCCGCCGCGGCACGTCGGGCTTGTCGCGGGGCAGTACGCATCTCCGTGAGCCCCGCTCCCGTGTCGCGTACCGAACCCGCCGCCTCGGCGGGCGGGCCGGTGCGCGACGCGGCCGAGAGCGGGGCAGGCGCACCGGCCGGACACGACGCACCCCACACGGGCGCCCCGGCCTCACCTGCCGCCCGACGAAGCCGCTCCCGAGCGTCCGCCCTCGGGCGGGTCGTGGTTCCGGTGCTGCTCGTGCTGGCCGCCCTCTTCGGGACGTACGGCGGCGCCGGAGGCCTCGGAGTCACCGAGGTGCTGCCCGCCGCGTCCGGCGCGGCCGACTCCGGTGCGGAGACGCACGAGGCGGGTGAGGCAGAGGCGGCCGCCTCGGTCTCCCGGAGCCGCTCGCGCCACGGGGCCGCGCCCCGCGACGGCGCTCGCCGGCGCGGACCGGCGGCATCCGACCTCGCTGTCGCACCCGCATCCGTACCCGTACCCGTACCGAGCCCGCGCGACGACGCCCGGCGGTGCGTGGTGATGCGCTGCTGAGAGGCCCGTACCTCTCGCAGCCCGTCACCCCCCACCGCAAGGAGCTTCGCCATGCCCGTCGACCCCTTCGCCGTCCTCCGTGCCCTTCTGCGCGCCGAGGCCGCCCGCAACGCACGCGGCGCGTCCGCCGAGCCGGAACGCGCCCCGGCCCGTGAGCCGGAACCCGTCCGCGAGGAGCGTCCCGCCCGCTAGGACCCGGCCGGCGGGCGGAGTTGCGGAGCGGTGCACCGTGGACGAGGATCATCCGATGATCTCGGCCGACCGGCACACCACTCCCGATCGGTCCGCCGGCCCCGCCGACCGGCTGAAGCCGTTCGGCATACGGCTCCTCGCCGTCGCGCGGCACCCCTACTGGGACCGCCCCGACCCCTCGTACCTGATCCGCCGCTGGCCCGATCTCACGGCGCTCTGCGTCGCCACGCTCTTCTTCTGGTCCTCCCTCTCGCCCTCGCTCGTCCCGCGCCCCTGGTATCTCCAAGGGCTGGTCGGCGGCATCACCGCCGCCATCGGCTACGCGCTCGGCTCCGCCCTCGCCTGGCTCTTCCGGGCGCTCGTGCGAGGGCGCCCCGGCGAGCGGGCGCGGGGCAGATGCTGGCAGGTGTACTGGGCCGTCGCCCCCGCCGTCTCGATGTGGCTGATCTCCGAGAGCGCCCGGATGCAGCGTCAGCTCCGGGTCCTGCAAGATCTGCCGACCGCCCTCACCTGGCACACCCCGGTGATCGCGCTGATGGCGATCGGGCTCCTGCTCGTGCTCCTCCTCGTCGCCCGCGCCGTCCGCCTCGGCTCCGCCAAGCTGATCCGGCTGCTGGGCCGGCTCCTGCCCAGGCCCCTCGCCTTCGCGGTCGGGGCGGTGCTCTCCGCCCTCGTCGTGCTCGTCGGCGTCCGGGACGTGGTCTTCGACCGGGGGATCATCGACGTCGCCGACCGGATCGCCGAGGCCACCAACGGCGGCACCAAGGACGGCATCCACCCACCGGTCTCGCGGTACGTCTCCGGCGGCCCGGGCTCCCTGCTCCGCTGGGAGAACCTCGGCTTCCAGGGCCGCAACTTCACCGGCGCCGTACCGACCGGCGACGGCATCGCCGCCTGGAGCGGGCGTCCGGCCCTCGACCCGGTCCGCGTCTACGTCCCCTCCGCGGTGCCCGCCGCCTTCGAGGACGAGCGCCCCTTCAGGGCCGAGGCCGCACTCGCCGTACGCGAACTGGAACGCACCGGCGCCTTCGAGCGCCAGGTGCTCGTCATCGCCGGCACCACCGGCACCGGCTGGGTGAACCCGAACGTCGCCGAGCCGCTGGAGTACATGTACGGCGGCGACACCGCGATCGTCGCCGTCCAGTACTCGTACCTGCCCAGTTGGGTCTCCTTCCTCGTCGACAAGGAGAAGGCGGGCCAGGCCACCCGGGAACTCGTCCGGGCCGTCCGCGCCCGCCTCGACGCGCTCCCCGCCGAGGACAGGCCCAAGCTCCTCGTCACCGGCGAGAGCCTCGGCGCCTACGCCGTCGAGGCGTCCTTCGACGGCCCCGACGACCTGCTCGCCCGGACCGACGGGGCTCTGCTCCTCGGCACGCCCGACTTCTCCCCGACGTCCCGGGAGATCCGCCGCGACCGGGACCCCGGCAGCCCGGTGTGGCGCCCGCAGTACGAGGGCGGCGCGCGGGTGCGCTTCGCGCAGTTCCCGCAGGCGGACCTCGCCAGGCCCCCGGCCCGCTGGGAGTGGCCCCGCGCGGTCTATCTGCAGAACGCCTCCGACCCGATCGTCTGGTGGTCGCCGGAGCTCCTCCTGGAGCGCCCCGACTGGCTGGAGCATCCGCTCGGCCCGGACATCACGCCCGAGATCGACTGGTTCCCCTTCGTCGCCTTCTGGCAGACCTCGATCGACATGGCCGTCTCGTACGAGGTCCAGGCGCCGCACGGCCACCGCTACGGCGCGGGCGCCGTCGACGGCTGGGCGGCCGTCGCCCCGCCCGAGGGCTGGACCGCCGCCGACACGAGCCGGCTGCGCGCCTTCATCAAGGACCGCAAGGCCGCGTACTGAGTTTCAGCCGGCTTGCTGGACGCTCTTCCCCGCGGTGCCCCTGCCGAGCAGGGTGACCAGCGTCGTCAGACCGGCGGCGAGGAGGACGAGGGCGACGAGGGCGGGGACCAGACCGACGAGAGCGCCGGCCGCCAGCGCGCACACCCCGCCCACGGCGAGGACCGTCGGCCGACGGCCCGAGGTGCGCAGCACGATGGCGGCCCCGCCGAGCAGGAAGACGCCGACCCCGCCCGTCAACGACCAGGCCACGACGCCGTGCAGTGGTTCGGAGAGGTCGTAGTGGCCGGTGTCCGCGACCTGTTGCAGGACCTTCTTCATCCCGAGCGCGCACAGCACCACACCCGCGACCAGCGGAAGGTGCAGGAAGGTGTACACGTCCCGGGCGAACCGGGTCCGCTCGTCGCCCTCCAGTGCCTCCAGCCGATGCTCGGCCCCCTCCGAGAGCCGCCGGAAGTACAGCGCCCAGAGCGCGGCCGAGAGGAGCAGCCCGGCCGCGGCAGCGCCCAGGACCGCGACCGTGATCGGCAGGCCGGACACCCCCACGCCCATCGCCACGATCGACTCGCCGAGCGCGATGATGACGATCAGTCCGTGCCGCTCGGAGAAGTGCCCGGGGGAGTTGACCCGCCAGCCGGAGGCTCCCGTGACGTAGATCCCGCCGTAGTCGATGACCACCGCGCCCAGCCACAGCAGGAGTTGGACCTTGCCCGTGTACGCGGAGCCGATGAGCAGCAGCACCAGCGGCGGCGCCACGGACAGCAGCGCCGTGCGGCGCAGAGTGGCCCGCAGGGCGGTGTCGTCGGGGCTGGAGATCCAGTACGAGACCAGATGGAGCGTGCGCACGGCTCCGTAACAGAGCACGAACAGGAGCGGGGCCGAGAGCCCGCCGGGTGCGTCCGCGAACACCTCGGGCACCACGAGCGACACGATGAAGACGACGGCCATCACGACGACGAGCACCGCGAACAGCGCCCCGGAGTCGGCCCGTACGACATTGCCCAGCCAGGCGAAGCAGCACCAGCACCACCACAGCAGCGCGAGCACGATCATCGCGCCGACCACCCGCATCGTCGACGGATCGGCCGCCATCAGGGCGGTCACCTGAGTGATCGCGTACACGAACACCAGGTCGAAGAAGAGCTCCGCGGGTGTCACCCGGTGGTCGTCCCCGGCCGCGACCATCCGCGCCCGGTCCTTGCGCCGTGCCATGTGAGCTCCCCGCGTCCTCGGTGCGGCCCCCGCCGCCACGGCGCGAACAATACCCACGACCCGACGACGGCGAAGCGATCTGAGGGATCCGGCATCACCTCGCACCTCACAGCACCATGCTCCTGGAGGCATCGTCCACGCAGGTGGGGTTCTGTGGGGATCGGGACTGACGGGCAGGGGAGCCAACCAGCCCTATACGCAGGGCGGCTGTCAGACGGGCACCGGCGCGGCCGGCGAGCGCAACGGCGTCGGCGAGGTCACCCGGCTTCACGATCACCAGCCGTCGGTCGGCCAGCCGCACCCGCCACACCCGTGACCTCGGACTGCTGTCCAGGAGTTCGGCCTGCTTGGGGGTGCCGACGGTGGAGCGCAGCGCCTCATCGAACGGAACACGGTTCAGCATGCCGACGAAGCGTAGCCTCGGCTTCGCACGCGGCCCGGCGCCCGGGCCGGCGCTCCTGTCTTCGCCCCGCTCCAGCCCGTCCCGCGTAAATGGCGAGTCGCCTTGGCGAGCACCTGCGAACGGCCACGGCCACGGCCCTGGGGCTGCTTCGGCCGGAGCGGGCGCCGGGGCGCGATGCGGTGTATCCAGAACGTATGGTTCCTAGCCGACGCGGAGATCATCCTTCGCCAGAGGGGACACGTCATGCGTTGCTGGCGGTACCGATCGCGCTGATCGTGATCGTCACTGTGGTCGACATCCTGGCTCCGCCCAGCGTCCACCTCGGGCCCTTTCTGGTCGCCGCCCCCGCTATCACGGCGTCGTTCGCCGGACCTCGGACGACCGCCTGCGTCGGCGCGCTGGCTGTCTTGGCCCAGGCCGTTGTCGCGGCGGTGCGCACCAGCCTCATCGATCTGAACCACAGCTTCCAGTTGATCACTCTGATTCTGATGTCGGCGTTCGCGACTTTCTTTGCCGCCCGGCGAGAACGCCGTGTGGGGGAGCTGACACAGCTGCGCTCGGTGGCGACGGCCACCCAAGAGGTGGTGCTCAAGCCGCTTCCCCCGCGGATCGGTCCGTTGCGCATCGCCTCTGTCTATCTGGCAGCCGAATCCGAGGCGCAGATCGGCGGCGACCTGTACGCCGCCGCCCGCACGGAGCAAGGAACCCGGATCGTCATCGGCGATGTGAGGGGCAAGGGCCTGGAGGCGGTCGGTGACGCCGCCCTTCTTCTCGGCGCGTTCCGGGGCGCAGCACACAGGCAGGCGGACCTGTCCGCGCTGGTCAGCTTCCTGGAGGGAACCGTCTCCTCGAACCTGGACAACCCTGGGGCTCCCGACATCGCGACCGAGGATCGCGGCGAGGCGTTCATCACCGCCGCCGTGATGGACTTCCCGGACGACGAGCCGGTCATTCGTCTGATCAACTGCGGTCACCCCCCGCCCCTGCTACTGCGTCGCGGCCAGGTCAGTCCGCTCGAAGTGCGTCATCCGGCACCGCCTTTGGGGCTCACCACATTCGTGGAGACCGACCTCTCTCCGGAAACGTTCGGCTTCGAGCACGGCGACATCGCCCTTCTCTACACAGACGGTGTCATCGAGGCGCGCGACCAGGACGGCACGTTCTACCCGCTTGCGGATCGGGTGGCCGGCAGTGCGAGCAAGGGTCCGGACGCTCTCCTGGCCTACCTGCGCAAGGATCTGATGGGGCACGTCGGCGGCCATCTGGGGGATGACGCTGCCATGGTCGCGATCGAGCGCATGCTGCCGCCATCCGATCCATCCCCGGGTACTGATGCTCCCGACCAGCCGCGAGGCTGATCGTGCTCGGGGGCCCTCTCCCGATGTTGCGCCGATGAGCGACTGAGAGACGATGAAAGGGGGCTCAGCCCTGTCCGCTGCCCCTGAATCGGCCGAGAGCAGGAGGCGCGTCATGCCCGCGAACCCGTCGTTCCCGACCCCTGTCCTGGAACCCGCGGCCAAAGAGCTTGCGGACGCCACCTCCCCGCACCCGCGCATCTACGAAGTCCCACCGGAGAACGGCCGCGAGATCCTCGATGGCTTGCAGAACGGGGAGGGCGTGGCCAAGCCCGCGGTGACCGAGGAGTGGGTGAGCGTGGACGCGGGCCGATACGGCCACGTCCGCGCCCGTATCATCCGCCCCGAGGGAGCGACGAAGACGCTCCCGGTGGTGCTGTACATCCACGGCGCCGGATGGGTCTTCGGTGACGAGAACACCCACGATCGTCTGATACGTGAACTTGCGGTCGGATCGGACGCGGCGGTGGTCTTCCCGGTCTACGACCTGGCCCCCGAGGCGAAGTACCCCACGCAGATCGAGCAGAACTACGCGGTCGGAAAGTGGATCGCCCAGAACGGCGAGGAGCAGAACCTCGACGCCTCCCGGATCGCGGTCTGCGGCGACTCGGTCGGCGGCAACATGTCGACCGTCTTCGCGCTGATGGCCAAGGAACGCGGCGATGTCAGCCTGGCGGCCCAGGTGCTGCTCTACCCCGTCACCGACGCCAACTTCGACACCCCCTCCTACCAGCAGTTCGCCGAGGGCTACTACCTCACCCGCGACGGGATGAAGTGGTTCTGGGACGCCTACACGAGCGAGCCGGGGCAGCGCGAAGAGATCTACGCGTCCCCGCTGCGGGCCGACATCGAGCAGCTGCGCGGTCTGCCCACCACCTTGGTCATCACCGATGAGGCCGACGTACTGCGCGACGAGGGCGAGGCGTACGCATCCAAGCTGCGCGAGGCCGGTGTGGACGTCACCGCGGTACGAGTGCTGGGGATGGTCCACGACTTCCTCATGCTCGACAGCCTCCGCGACTCCAAGGCGACCGTCGTCGCCCGCACGCTGGCCGTCGAGGCACTGCGCCGGGCACTCCACTCGTAAGTGGTGACCGCGCACATGTCGAAGGCCCAGGTCACCGGTACTGGTTCGTTCCTCGGCCGCGATGGTGGGGGAAGGGCGTCGTGCCAGTAAGTGCCGGATGCCTTGAGGGACTCCGGTGGCCGGATGTCTACGAGCGCTTGCGTGCCCAGAGGTTCACGAGTCGCCTCGTCCCTGATGCCGCTCAGGCGGAGTGAGGAGAAACCTTCTCTACGGGTTCAAGGCACCCGCCGCGCACGGCGCGGCGCGTGCGGCCCGTCGTCCGGGCCGCCGCTCCTGTCTCCGCCCCGCTCCGGCCGCCGGCCGATGCCTGACAGCTTGGGTTGATGGGGGAGCGGAGGCAGGCCCAAAGGCACGGCAACCGTCACATGGCATGCGCAGCCGGGAGCGCTGCCTACCGCGGCCGGGAGGGGGTGCCAAAAGACGGTCAGCGGCGAGGGAGGGGTGGCCTCTTGCGCCAGGCCGGCCGTCTGCAGGGGACCAGTTGGGCCGGATGCCGTACCCCCGCCGCCACAAATGCGAGCGCGTGAGGCGCCAGCACTACCGGGAATGGGCGGGCGGGGAGCGGCTGCTGCCGCGATAGGGCGTCGGCCGGTGTGGTCGCTCCGAAGACGGTGAGTGAGCGAGCGAGTTGAGCTGGGAGTACGAGTGCCAGATGCGTGGCAGATTGGGCGGTCAGCCACGGTCACTCCAGGAACACCGTGGCGTCACGCCCTCGCGACAGCGGCCCCAGGGTGCAGACGGAGTGATCGGGGGTGATGACCAAAGTGCCGCTACCAGGCTTCTGGTGCTCTAAAGCCCATGCTCCGACACTTGACAGGCCACTGAGGCCCCGCTGGCCTAGACCGACCCGCGAGACGGGCCCTCCTGCCCCTCCCAGTTGCTAAAGCTAGCGGCCAGGTACTCACCTAGGGCGTAGATGTCGTCACGGGTTAGCTCTCGCACCTGCTCGCTGAAAAGGGCTTCTCGGGTTCCAGAAATGGTAACCTGCTCGCCCGTGATTTCATTTGTCAACCTAATCTCGAACCCGTCTTCATTGAGTTCGACCAGGGGGGCGCGTCCTCGGTAGTGGTGCATCAGTGGCTCCAATCATCGCTCACCAGAGCAGGAAGGAGAAATAGCAGAATGCGAGCGCTGTTGACGTAATCAGGAAGGCAGAGGAGCAGTAGAACATCCACTGCTGGAAGCTGGTGAGAAGGCTCCACCTTTTCGACTCCTCATCATTCGGAAGAGCCTTCTTGTATCGGAATTCGAGATGGCGCTCAAAAGACTTATGACCGAGGAAGACTCCCATGAGGGCAAAGCCTACGGTCAGCAGCGCAAAGAAGGCGGCGCCTACGAGCCATCTGACGGTGCCGCCGGGGTTCACGGCCTCTCGATTGAATTCCTTTCCGTAGTCCAGTGCGAACTTCGAAGAAAAGACGACGAGGGCTGTCGCTGCAGTCGCGAGGAAGTAGACCAGCTTTTGCTTTAGGTCAATCAGCTTCTCTGCTTGTGTGTCAATGGTCAGATCGTACTCGTCTCGATACACCATGAATCCTATCTGTCGGATGGTGTGACGAGCTCCGCGTCACTGAGCCCTTCGTTCGCTGGCAGATTCCATCAGTAGAATTGCTGAGAGCGTTGGATTAGGCTAATCGTGGGCATGGAGAATTCAGGTCAGTCCCGCCACGCGAAACGCCTATTCGGACTGGGGCGCGGGTGTGCAGCACCGCCGTACCGGAACCTCTATGACTGCCGCCCTTCGGTGGCGGCCTTCAGGAGTCGCGCGGAGGCATGATCGTTGCTGACTCCGGTCCATGGGTGACCGGGCTCCCGGACCGGGCTCCCGGACCGGGCTCCCGGTCGAGGCACCGAGCCGCCTCGCATTACCTCCCACGTAATCGACCCGCGTCGAGTGCGGCGGCATCGTGGTGGTCACCGGGACTCGGGCGGCGCACTCCGGCCGAGTTCCGGGTCCACCACCCGTAGACACATGCCCATGGAGGGTGATCCGCCATGTCCCAGGCCCTGCTCGCCGGTCTCTCCCGCACCACCCAGCCGCAGTCGATGGTGCGCCGGTTCCTCGCCCTCGACGCCGTCGTCACCGGTGGCAACGGCCTCGCCTACCTCGCCGCGTCCGGGCCGCTGGGCGGGCTGCTCGGCGTCGACTCCGGTCTGCTGCTCGAACTCGGCCTCCTCCTCACCCTGTACGCGGCCGGCGTCGCCTGGCTCGCGAGCCGCCCGCAGCCGCCCGCCCTCGGCGTCAAGCTCGTGATCGACGTCAACGCCCTCTGGGCCGCGCTCAGCGTCGTCGCCCTCGTCGCCTGGCTGGAGCCCACCACCGCCGGCCTGGTGTGGATCCCGATGCAGGCCGCCGTCGTCGCCGGGTTCGCCGGACTCCAGTGGTCGGCCCTGCGCGCCACTACCCCCTGAGCGACCGCAGATACGCGACGGTCTCCGGGTCTGCCGGGAGCAGCGTCTCGATGGCCAGCTCGGCGACCGTCACGTCCATCGGGGTGTTGAAAGTCGAGATCGACGACACGAACGACAGCACCCGCCCGTCGTGTTCGATCCGCAGCGGCAGCGCGAAGTACGGATACGACTCCGGGTCCTCGTGGTCGTCGGGGTCCGAGGTGCCCTCCGGCAGCGGGTACGCCGCCACCTCCTCGTACAGCCTCCGCAGCGGCTCCGAGCGGGACAGCGCGATCTGCCGCTCCATCTGGGCCAGCAGATGCCCCCGCCACTCCCGCAGGTTCCTGATCCGCGGCGCGAGGCCCTCCGGATGCAGCGTGATCCGCATCGCGTTCAGCGGCGGGGCGAGCAGATGCTCCGCCACGCCGGCCAGCAGCACGCCGATGCTCTCGTTCGCCGCCACCACGGTGTACGCGCCGTCCACGACGAGCGCCGGATACGGGTCGTACCCGCGCAGCAGCTGCTCGATGCCCTCCCGCAGGGTGCCCAGCCGCGGGTCGTCGAGCGTCGACTCCTTGTACCGCGGCGCGTACCCGGCCGCGAGCAGCAGCGCGTTGCGCTCCCGGACCGGCACGTCCAGGTGCTCGGCGAGGCGCAGGATCATCTCCTCGCTCGGCCGGGCGCGGCCCGTCTCGACGAAGGAGATGTGCCGGGCCGAGGAATCGGCCCGCAGCGCCAGCTCCAACTGGCTCAGCCGCCGCTGCTCGCGCCAGCCGCGCAGCAGCGGCCCCACTCCCCGGTCGCTCGCGACTGTTGTCATGGCCCGACGGTATCCCAGGTGTCGGCCCGGGTATCGAGACCCCGGGACCGTATCGTCACGGTCAGCAACCCCGACCGGAGGGAGTACGGACATGCCCACAGAGCCGCTGTCGCAGAAGGAGATCGAGGACCGCCTGCGAGAGCTCCCCGGCTGGTCCCTGACGGAGGACCGGATCACCCGCACCTACCGTCTCGGCGACCACTTCGCGGCCACCGCGATGGTGGTCCACGTGGCACAGATCCAGCAGGAGCTCGACCACCACTCCGATCTGACGCTCGGTTACAACACCGTCGCCGTGTCCGTGAACACCCACTCGGCCGGACCCGCGGTCACCGAGAAGGACTTCGAGCTGGCCGCGCGGGTCGAGACCATCGCGCCCGCGCACGGGGCGAACTGACCTCCACGAACTAGGCTCTGCCCCATGGGGCAGACCTTGCTGGACTACGACGCCGAGGCGGACCGCTACGACGAGACGCGCGGCGGTGTGCCCCGCGCGCGGGCGGCGGCGGACGCCGTCCTGCGTCTGGTCCCGCCCGGCGCCCGCACCCTGCTCGACCTCGCCTGCGGCACCGGCCTCGTCACCGAGCGGCTCACCCGACCCGGCCTGCGCGTGTACGGCGCCGATGCCGCGCCCGGCATGGCCCACAGGGCCGGACGGCGCGTACCGGGCGGGGTCGTCCTCGCCGACGCCCGGCGTCTGCCCCTCCCCGATGCCTCCGTCGACGCGGTCAGCGCCGTCTGGCTGCTGCACCTGGTCCCGTTCTCGGACGCGATCGTCGCCGAGGCCGCCCGTGTGCTGCGGCCCGGTGGCGTCCTGATTGCCACGGTGGACAAGGACGCCGCCCACGACGTCGGCAGCGACATCGACGCCGTCCTCGCCCCGCACCGTTCGTACGAGAAGAGCTACGACCGGGCCGACCGGATCGCGGCACACGCGGCCGCGCTCGGCCTCGAACCGGCCGGCACCACCCGCTTCACCGGCCACGACCAGGGCAACACCCCGCGCGGCACCACGGAGAAGCTGCGCCGCGGCTACTTCGCCTCGTGGTTCGGCGGCTCGCCCGAGACGACGGCCGCGCTCGTCGCCGAACTCGCCGCGCTGCCGGACCAGGACCGCCCCCGTGACGATCCCGAATACCGGCTCGTGTCCTACCGGCGGCCCGTCAGGCGCGACTGAAGTCCATCACCCAGTTCGTCACCCACGGCCCACCGTCGAGCGCGAACGCCTGCTCCCAACGGGCGGTGGAGGACGAGATGTTCGACCAGCGGAAGCGCACCCGTACGTTCCTGCCGTCGTGGACGTCCACGCCGTGGAACTCTCCCGTGCCGTCCTCGGACCACCGACCCCTGACCGGCGGATCCAGGCGGCCCGTACGGCTGTTGGACCAGTTCAGGGTCCACTCGTCCGTCTCCGGCTCGTAGAGCCGCAGCGTCAGCCCGCTGAACCCCTTCGAGGGGAAGACGATCTCGTCGACATGGGCCCGGCCGTCCCAGAAGAGCCGGCCCGTGGTGTGACCGTCGAACTCCTCCCAGCCGCTGTCGGGATCGATGAAGTCGGCGAGGCGACGGTTGTGGACGTGCCAGTCGCCGTCGAGGAAGGAGAAGCCGTGCGTCGTGGTGGACCGAGAGGTCTCCGTGGAAGTCATGACTGGACCGTACGAGGGGTTCACTGACATCCTGTGTCAGTGAAGTCCAGCCGGCTGATCTCCGTCCTCCTGCTGCTCCAGACCCGGGGCCGGATGACCGCCGCCCAGCTCGCCGAGGAGCTGGAGGTCTCCGTCCGCACGATCTACCGCGACGTCGAGTCCCTGCACGCGGCCGGTGTGCCGCTCTACGGCGACGCCGGACACTCCGGCGGCTACCAGCTGCTCGCAGGCCACCGCTCCCGGCTGACCGACCTGTACACGGGCGAGGCCGAGGCGCTCTTCCTCGCCGGGATCCCCGGGGCCGCGGCCGAACTCGGGCTCGGCGGGCACTTCGTGGACGCCCAGCTCAAGCTGCGCGCCTCCCTGCCGGCGCCACTGCGTGACCATGTCGACCGGCTGCGGGCCCGGTTCCACATCGACGCGCCCGGCTGGTACGCCGAGGACACCGACGCGCCCTTCCTTCCCCAGGTCGCCGAGGCGGTACGGGCCGGCCGGGTCCTCGCCGTCCGCTACCGCCGCTGGAAGGAACCCACCGATGTCGACCGGCGCCTCGAACCGTACGGACTCGTCCTCAAGGCCGGCCGCTGGTACCTGGTCGCGGGGCCCGGACCGCGTACCTTCCGGGTCGACCAGATTCTCGAACTCGACGTCACGGACGCGGAGTTCGCGATTCCCGACGATTTCTCCCTGCCCGCGTACTGGACGGACCACCAGGCCGCCTTCCGTACCCGGCTCCACGGCGGCGACGCACTCGTCCGGCTCTCCCCGGACGGCGCGAAACGCCTCACGGGCGAAGCCGCCCGGGCCCTCGCCGCGACCGGCTCCCCGGAGCCGGACGGCTGGACCCGCGCGACCCTCCCCATCGAGTCCCTCGCCCACGCCCACGAGACCTTCCTCGCCCTGGGTGCGGACATCGAGGTCCTGGAACCCGCCGAACTCCGCGCCCGGATCACCGAGACCGTCGCCCGCATGGCCGCCCGCTACGGAGCTACGCCCCCGGCGCCCGCCAGGCCTCCGCTGCGAAGGCCGTGAAGTCGCGCGGCTCGCGGCCCAGGACCCGCTTCACCCCGTCCGTCACCGACGCGTTGTGGCCGTCGAGCAGCATCGAGAATAGCGCCGAGAACCACCGTGCGTCCGGCTCGGGCAGCCCGAACTGCTGGAGCAGGGAGGTGTATTCGCCCTCGCTCATCGGGACGTACGTGACCTCACGGCCCGAGGCGCGGGAGACCTCCGCCGCCGCCTCCGCGAAGGTCAGCAGCCGCGGACCGGTCACCTCGTGGACCACACCCGCGTGGCCGTCGCCGTCCAGGGTCTCGACGATGACCTCCGCCAGGTCGTCGGCGTGGATGAACGGCTCGGCCGTGTCGCCCGCCGGGAACGCGATGGTGCCCGCCGCGACGCCCTCCGCCATCGCACCCTCGTTGAAGTTCTGCGCGAAGAACGAGGCCCGTACGACGGTCAGTTCCGCCCCCGACGCGCGCAGCGCCTCCTCCGCGCGGACCGCCTCCGGCTCACCGCGCCCGGACAGCAGCGTCAGCCGCCGCACCCCGTTCGCCACGGCCAGTTCGCCGAGGGTCCGCATCGCCTCCACCGCGCCCGGCGCGGCGAGGTCCGGGTAGTAGCTCACGTACGCGGTGTCCGCGCCCCGCAAAGCCGGGACCCAGGTGCTCACGTCCTCCCAGTCGAAGCGGGTCGTACCGGAGCGCGAGCCCGCCCGCACGGTCGCGCCGCGGGCCGCGAGGAGCTCCGCCACCCGCCTGCCCGTCTTGCCGGTCGCGCTCGTCACCAGAACCGTCTGCGTGTCGTTCGTGTTCGTCGTCATGTCCTCAAGACTCGCGTGCCCGCGGCCCACTTCCCATGCTCCACAGACTCACTCCCATACGCGTCCGTCTACGCTTGGCGTTCATGGACGCTCTCGCCGGACTCCTCGACGGACCGCGGGCCAAAGGGGCCTTCCTGCTCCGGATGATCATGGAGCCGCCGTGGTCGGTCCGGATCGAGGACCGCGCGCCGCTCTGCCTGATGTGCGTCACCGAGGGCGAGGCGTGGATCGTCCCCGCGCGGAGCGAACCCGTCCTGCTGCGGCCCGGCGACATCGCCATCGCCCGCGGCCCCGAGCCGTACGTCGTCGCCGACGCCCCGGACGCCGCGCCGCGGGCGGTGATCGGCCCCGGTGGCGTCTGCACCACGCTGAGCGGTGAGCCGCTCGCCGAAGCCATGCACCTCGGCGTACGGAGCTGGGGCAACGCCCTCGACGGCTCCACCACCGTGCTCGTCGGCACCTACCAGATGGACGGCGAGGTCAGCCGGCGGCTGCTCGACGCGCTGCCGGAGCTGCTGCACCTGCCCGCCGACGTATGGAACTGCCCCCTCATGCCCTTCCTCGACGAGGAGATCTCCCGCGACGAACCCGGGCAGAGCGTCGTCCTCGACCGGGTCCTCGACCTGCTCCTGATCGCCGCGGTCCGGGCCTGGTTCTCCCGGCCGGGAGCACAGGCCCCTGCCTGGTACCGCGCCATGGCCGACCCCGTCGTCGGCCCGGCCCTGCGACTCCTCCAGAACGACCCGGCCCACCCCTGGACGGTCGCCTCGCTGGCGGCCAAGGCGGGCGCGTCGCGGGCCGGACTCGCACGCCGGTTCACCGAGCTCGTCGGCGAGCCACCCATGGCGTACCTCACCGGCTGGCGCCTCGCGCTCGCCGCCGACCTCCTGCGGGAGACGGACGCCACCATCGAGTCCGTGGCCCGTCAGGTGGGCTACAGCAGCGCGTTCGCGCTCAGCGCCTCCTTCAAGCGGGTACGGGGCATCAGCCCGCAGGAGCACCGCCGCCGGGAGTGAGTCCGTTGCCGGAACAGCAACTATTCTCGCGTTTCCCGACCGTCGGCCGCAGGCTGGCACCATGACTCACGACCACAACAGCACGCACCTCGACTGGGCCGCGATGGCACCGCTCCTGGAGCGCCAGGCCGAACTCCACAGCCCCCTCTACACCCGGGCCGCCGCGTGGCTCGGCGAACTCGTCCCGGCCGTCGGTGTCCGCCGGATCCTCGACGTCGGCAGCGGCCCCGGTGTCGTGTCCACCCTGCTCGCCGAGGCCTTCCCGGCCGCCGAAGTCGTCGCCGTGGACGCGTCCCCGGAGCTCCTGGAGCGCGCCCGTGGCCGAGCCGAGGCGCGCGGCCTGGCCGGCCGCGTCACCACCCTGCGGGCCGAACTCCCGCAGGACTTCGACTCCCTGGGCGACGCCGACCTGATCTGGGCCGGCAACTCCACCCATCACATCGGCGACCAGCGGGCCGCCCTCGCCGCCTTCGCAGGTCTGCTGCGACCCGGCGGTCTGATCGCCCTCGTCGAGGGCGGGCTCTACGCCCGTCATCTGCCGGCCAACATCGGCTTCGGCCGGTCCGGCCTGGAGACCAGGATCGAGGCCGCGCATGCCGACTGGTTCGCCGAGATGCGGGCCGAACTGCCCGACAGCAAGGACGAGCCGGACGACTGGCGGGCGCTGCTCGGGGCCGCCGGCCTCACCCCCAGCGGCATCCGCTCGTTCCTCACCGACGTCCCGGCCCCCGTGCCCGCCGTCGTACGCGAACAGGTCGTCGCCCACTTCACGCGCCTGCGGCACCCGCTCGGCGAGCGGGTCGACGCCGAGGACCGCGCGAGCCTCGACCGCCTGCTCGACCCGGCGGACCCGCTCTCCCTGCACCGGCGCACGGACCTCTTCCACCTGTCCGCCTCGACCGTCCACACCGCCCGCAAGGGCTGAACGGCGCCCAGGGTCAGGACACCGGCTCCAGCCGCCACCACTGCGACGGCGAGTCGGTGTCCTCCCACTGCCGGACGTTCGCGCCGTCGTCCATCGAGCCGTCCTCGACCTCGAGCAGCAGTCCGCTGATGAAGCTCACCAGCGCGACCGTCCCGGGCGACTGCAGATCCTGCTCGATGATCCACTCCTGCGCGCCGAAGTTGTTCGCCTTCCACTGCTGGATGTTGGCGCCGTTCTCCGTCGAGGCGTTCGCCACGTCGAGCCGCTTGCCGCCGGCCAGGTTGACCAGGTGGTAGAGGCCGCTGCCGTTCGGGACGGCCGTGATGTGCCAGTGCTGGCCGGGCGAGCCGTTCTCCTTGCCCTGCTGGACGTTCGCGCCGCTGCGGGTGGAGCCCTGGTACACCTCCAGGAGCAGCCCGCTGGCCACGTTCCGTACCCGGTAGAGGCCCTCTTCGACCGGGGCGGGCGAACCGCTCACTGTCCGTACTCCTTGCTCGTGGTCGACCACCGGGGCGGTCGACCACCGGGGCATGGGAGAGGGGGGGGGGCGCGCGGGGCGGGGGCGGGGGGCGCCGCGGCCGCGCGGCTGTAAAAGAACGGGGGGGGGGCCGGGGGGCGGGAGGGAGGGTCGTA
>NZ_JBHWBS010000011.1:66202-89607 GCF_042735655.1 Streptomyces sp. NPDC059567
GCCCCGGGGGCGCACCCCCGGGGGGGTGGGGGGGGGCGCCCCCCCGCCGGGGGCGCCCCCCCCCTCCGCGCGCTCAGGCGCCGACGTTGAACTCGGCCGGGTCGGGCCCGAGGCGCCGGTTCTCGTCGAGGACGGCGATCGCGGCCATGTCCTCGGCGTCCAGCTCGAAGCCGAACACGTCGATGTTCTCCTGGATACGGGACGGGGTCACCGACTTCGGGATGACCACGTTCCCGACCTGCAGGTGCCAGCGCAGCACCACCTGGGCCGGAGTGCGGCCGTGCTTCTGCGCGACGGCGACGATCGCCGGAACCTCCAGGAGGCCCTTGCCCTGCCCCAGCGGCGACCAGGCCTCGGTGGCGATGCCGTGCGCGGCGTGGGCCTCGCGCGACGCCGCCTGCTGGAGGTGTGGGTGCAGCTC
Source organism: Streptomyces sp. NPDC059567 (assembly GCF_042735655.1). Lineage (NCBI taxonomy): Bacteria > Bacillati > Actinomycetota > Actinomycetes > Kitasatosporales > Streptomycetaceae > Streptomyces > Streptomyces sp. NPDC059567. Next base: position 66,624 of record NZ_JBHWBS010000011.1, read on the forward strand.
GATCTGGTTGACGGCGGGGACGATCGAGGTCTCGCCGATCAGCCGCTCCAGGTGCTCCGGAAGGAAGTTGGAGACACCGATCGCCTTCGCCCGGCCGTCGGCGTGGATCTTCTCGAACGCCCGGTACGTGTCGACGTACGCGTCCTTCGTCGGCACCGGCCAGTGGATCAGGTACAGGTCGACGTAGTCGAGACCCAGCTTGTCGAGGGAGGCGTCGAAGGCCCGCAGGGTCGAGTCGTGGCCCTGCTCGCTGTTCCACAGCTTGGTGGTGACGAACAGCTCCTCGCGAGCGACGCCGGACGCGGCGATCGCCTTTCCGGTGCCCGTCTCGTTCTGGTAGATCGCGGCGGTGTCGATGGAGCGGTAGCCCGCCTCCAGAGCCGTGGTCACCGCGCGCGTCGCCTCGTCGTCCGGCACCTGCCAGACACCGAATCCGAGCTGCGGCATCTCCACGCCGTTGTTCAGGGTGAGGGAAGGGACCTTGTTGTCCGTGCTCACGTGCGGTCGATCCTAACGTCGTCGGGTGGTACTCCCACGGTCAACCATCTCAGACCCCTTCGCATTCCGCGGAGCCCGGAGGCGTCTGCGGATGTACCCCGGGAACGGCGCCGGGAACCCTGTCCGGTGCCGCGGTCGGTGCCGCGCTCGGAGCCGCGCCGAGATACGCCTCCCGTACGGCCGGGTCCGCGCGCACCTCGGCGGCCGTCCCCTCGGCCAGGACCCGGCCCAGGTCCAGGACCACGACGCGCGCGCACAGCTCCATCACGAAGGCCACGTTGTGCTCGACGAGCAGCACCGCGCAGTTCTCCTCCTCGGCCATGTGCCGGACGACGGCGGCGAGTTGGCGTCGCTCCTCGACGGTCGTGCCGGAGGCCGGCTCGTCGAGGAGCAGCACGCGCGGCGGGTCGGCGAGTGCTCGGGCGAGCTCGACCATGCGGGCCTGCCCGACGGGCAGCGCACCGGCGTACGACTCCGCGAGCGCGTCGAGCCCGCACTCGCGGAGCACGGCGGCGGCCCGCTCCCGATGGCGGCGCGTACCGCCCGGCCGCCAGTCCTGCGCCACCACCAGGTTGTCGGTCACCGTCAGCTGTCCGAAGAGCTGCTGGCGCTGGAAGGTCCGGCGGATGCCGTGACGGGCCCGCCACACCGGGGAGCGGCGGGTGATGTCCTCTCCAGCGAACGCGATGGATCCGCCGTCCGGCCGCCGGATCCCGGACAGGATGTCGAAGAGCGTGGTCTTGCCGGCACCGTTCGGCCCGATCAGGCCGCAGACCTCACCCGGGCGTACGGAGACCGTCACGTCGCGCAGGGCGTGGACGCCGCCGAAGCGGACGTCGATCCCGGCCGCGTGGAGCATCGCGCTCGTCATCGGCGGACCCCCGTTCCCAGATAGGCCTCGGCGAGCCGGTCCGTGTCCACCTCGGAGCGCGGCCCGGACCAGGCGATCCCGCCCTGCGAGAGGTACGCGACGGTGTCGGCGATACCGAGCACCTCCGCCGCCTTCTCCTCGACCAGGAGCAGCGCCGTGCCGCGCGCCCGCAGCTCGGTGAGGAGGCGGAAGACCTCGTCCACGAGGCGGGGCGCGAGTCCGAGCGAGGGTTCGTCGGCGACGAGGACGGCGGGTGGGCGCTGGAGGAGCGGGGCGAGCGCGAGGAGCTGCTGCTCGCCTCCGGACAGGGAGCCGGCGGCGACGGATCGGCGGGCGGCGAGCGCGGGGAAGCGCGCGTACACCGCGTCGCGGTCCTCGGGCGCGGGGAGCTGGAGGGCCAGGTTCTCCTCGATGGAGAGGCCGGCGAAGATCCCCCGTCCCTCGGGCGCGAGCCGCACCCCACGTCGGGCACGCGCCACGACCGTGTCGCGGCCGGCGTCCTCCCCGCGTACGCGCACCAGCCCTTCGTCGGGCCGCAGGAGCCCCGCGGCGACCCGGCACAGGGTGGACTTCCCGGCCCCGTTGGGCCCGAGCAGGACCAGCGTCTCCCCGGCGCGCACCCCGAGATCCACCCCGTGCAACACGGACGCGCCGCCGTACCCGGCATGCACGCCGCCCAGCTCGAGGGCAGGCGACCCTACGGCGCCCGCCGGGCTCGTCACCGCGCCGCCGCCGAAGGACGGCCCCGCGTCCCGCGCGGCCCGTGCCGCGCGGGCCGGTGCGCTCGTCGTCAGCCCGGCGTCCGCGGTCCGTGCGGCTGCCCCTGCCGCCTTCGCGGCGTCCGAGGTCCGCGCCGTGCGAGTCGGTGCTTCCGTCGTCGGTCCGGTGTCCGCGGCCCGCCCGCCTGCCCCCGCCGTCTCCGCGGCGTCAGCCGCCGCGCCCGCTGCCCCCGCTGTTCGCCCCGCGCGCGGGGTGGGCAGCGCGCCCACCGGCGTGAGGGTCTCGCTCTCCGGACGACGGGAGCCCCGGGGCCCGCTCCGGCGGGTGGCTCGGCGCGATGGCAGTGCCGCGCAGTAGCCGTCCGGGTCGTTCGCGAGGGCCAGGCCCGCCAGGCCGAAGAGGATCACCGGCAGGTGCGCGGATTCCGTCACGTACGTCGCCATCAGATGCGGGACCACCGCGAAGACCAGCCCGGCCACCACCGCGAACTGCGGCCGCCGCACCCCCGCCGCGACGACCACCGCCAGCCACACCAGACCGGTCATCGCCGTGAAGTCCGTGGCAGTGATCCGGGTGTTGTACGAGGCGTACAGCACGCCGCCGAAGCCCGCGAGGGCCGCCGACACCGTGAAGACCAGGAGCTTCGTCCGTACCACCGACACCCCCGACGCCGAGGCGGCCTCCGGCGCCGAGCGGACCGCAAGGACCGCCCGGCCCCACCGGGAGCCGCGCAGCCAGGTCAGCAGCCACACGACCACCGCGCTCAGCACCACCAGCGCGACGCCCAGCGCCCGGTCGTCGCCCAGGTCCACCGGGCCGAGGACGGGGCGCGGGATCTCCCAGCCCGTGTCCCCGTTGCGCAACCACCCCACCTGGAACAGCACTTGGTCCGCCAGGAACGCGAGGGCCAGCGTGGCCAGCGCCAGCGACCGACCCCCGAGCCGCAGCGCGGGCAGCGCCACCACCGCGCCGAGCAGCGCCGCCGCGACCGTGCCGACCGCCGCCGCGGCCACGAACGGCCAGCCGCGGCTCATCAGCAGCCCCGCCACCAGCGCCGCGCCCGTCACGAACGTCGCCTGGGCGAGCGACACCATCGCCCCGAGGCCCGTGACCACGGTGAACGACATGAAGACCAGCCCGATCGCGAGGCCCTGCGCCAGGATCCCGCTCCAGAACGGTGTGGTGACCGTGTAGAACGCCGTGGCGAGCAGCGCGCCGGCGACGGCCCACGCGCCCCACCGGCGGCCCCAGCCCTTGCCGGCGAGATAGTCGACCGGCGGCGGATCCGCGGCGGCCGTGCCGGCCGCGCGCCGGCGCCGCGCCAGGACGACGAGACCGCCGAAGAGGATCAGGAAGGGCACCGCCGTACGGAAACCGGTGATGTCCTCCGCGAACGACGCGTACCCGGCGACGAGGTTCTGCAGCACCCCGAGCCCGAGCCCGCCCGCGAAGGCGAGCGGCACCGACACGAACCGTCCGAGCACCGCCGCGGTCGCGGAGACGAACAGGAACAGGGTGTAGTCGTGGGCGGAGAGACCGAGGAGCGGGGTCGCGAGGACCCCGGCGAGGCCCGCGAGCCCCGACGACAGCATCCACGCGATCGAGGACAACCGGTCCGCGCTGATGCCCCGCAGCTCCGTCAGCGAGCGGTTGTCGACGGCGGCCCGCAGCCGGAGTCCGAGGCGGGTGTGCCGCATCAGCACCCACAGCCCGGCCGCCACGAGCGCCGTCGCGATCCAAGTGATCAGCTGGTCGGAGTCGATGCCGACGCCGTCGAAGGGCTGCCAGGACACCGCCGGGCTCGGCCCGACACCGGGGAGCCCGAACTGGTTCTCGGCGGGCTGGACCGGGGCGCCGGCCCGCTCCAGGAGCTCGACGACCCACAGACCGGCGGCCGGCAGCGCGACCAGCAGACCGATCGTGGCCACGATCTGCGCCGTCTCGCCCACCCGGGCCAGCTTTCGGAACATCAGCCGGTCCAGGCCCCAGCCCAGTGCGGGCGCGACGGCGCACACGAGCAGCAGCGCCGTCGGCACGGCGGGCCAGCCGAAGCCGGAGTGGAGCTCGTAGAAGGTCAGCGCGCACAGGTAGGCGGTGGCGCCGTGGGCGAAGTTGAAGAGTCCGGAGGCGGAGTACGACAGCACGAGCCCGGTCGCGAGCAGCGCGTACAGCGCGCCCGAGACCAGACCGCTCAGCACGAAGCCCAGCAGGTCACCCACGGCGACGCCCTAGCCGAAGGGGATCGGCGGGTAGCACTTGAACGGCACCGCCACCTCGTAGCGTCCGTTCGTCAGCCGGACGAGCGCACCGCAGCCGAAGCTCTCCTTCTGGCCCTTCGGCTCGGCGCGGTCGCCCACGAGCGTTCCGGTGTCGGAGAAGCCGGCCGCGGCCTTCTGGAAGGAGTCGACGGTCAGGTCCTTGCCGGCCCTCGCGGCGATCGCGAGGAAGAGGTCGGCGCTCATGTAGCCGGTGAGCATGTGCATGTTGAGCGGCACGTCCTTGCCGCCCGCGGCCTGCTTGATGTCCGCCTTGAACTGTCGCATCGCGGGGCTGTCGGCCTCGAACGGCTGGAACTGCAGCAGCACGTGCACCCCGTCCAGCGCCTGTCGTGTCGCGTCCTTCGCCAGCAGCCCTGGGTCGTAGTCGGTGGGGTCGGAGATGACGCCCTTGTAGCCGGACCGCTTGAGCGCGGTGAACAGGCCGATGTTGTACGGGGTCTGCATCACGGAGACGACGGCGTCGGGCGCGCCGCCGCCGGGGCCCGAGCGGAGGATCTCCTTCGTGTACGCCGACCAGTCGCTGGGCATCGAGGTCGCGGGCACGGCGGCCTTGGCGTAGGAGACCTGGAAGCCGGCCGCCTTGAAGCCCTGGGTGAAGGTACGGATGCCGAACTTGCCGGCGTCGTTGTCGCCGGCGATCAGCGCCACCGACTTGCCGCGCGCGCCGCCGAGGACGGTGGCGAGCCCTTCGGGCCAGGTCTGGTTGAGAGTGCCGCCCGGGGTCGGGACGAGACAGCCGTTGAAGCCGTAGATGTACGCCGGGCCGCAGAACGAGGGGAGCGTGCCCCAGCCGACGGTGGGCACCTTCTGGCCGTTGAGGAAGTCCGCTCCGGCGAAGGTGACCGAGCTCATGGGGGAGACGGCGAACACCTTGTCCTGCTGGACGAGTTTGCGGGCCGCCGCCAGGTTCTTCGCGGGGTCCTGGCCGTCGTCCTCCGCGCCCAGGTAGTCGATCCGGCGCCCGTTGACACCGCCCTCGGCGTTGGCCCGGTCGTAGCGCGCCTTGGCGCCGAGGTCGGTGTCCTTCTTGGAGTAGCCGCTCGCGGTGGTCATGGAGACGATCCCGCCGACCTTGATCGTGTCGGCGGTGACTCCGCGTGCGGAGGAGCCGGTCGTACTCCCGCCGCTGGAAGCGGAGTTGCAGGCGGTGACGAGCAGCAGGGCGAAAGCGGCGGCGATGGTGCCGAGCGGTCGAGGCACGGGCGATCCCTCCGTCGGGGTGACCGCATTCTGTGACCGTGCCGATGAACCGTCAATAACTGATACACCGTCAATTGATGATGTGTCAGTCAGGTTTGGGCGGGGCCCCGCCGGGGGTGGGCTCGTGCGTGGCGATCAGCCGTACAGCGCCGCGACCTCCGTCGCGTACGCCTTCTCGATCGCCTTGCGCTTCAGCTTGAGGGAGGGCGTGAGCAGCCCGTGCTCCTCGCTGAACGGGTGCGCCAGTATCCGGAAGGTCCGGATGGACTCGGCCTGCGAGACCAGGGTGTTGGCCGCCACCACGGCCCGTCGGATCTCGGTCTCCAGGCTCGGGTCGCGCACCAGCTCGGCCGGCGGCATGGGCGGCCGCCCCTGCATCGCCAGCCAGTGCTCCACCGCCTCCTGGTCCATCGTCACCAGCGCGGCGATGTACGGCCGGTCGTTGCCCACCACGATGCACTGCGCGATCAGCGGATGCGACCGCACCCGCTCCTCGAGACCTGCCGGCGAGACGGACTTGCCGCCCGAGGTCACCAGGATCTCCTTCTTCCGCCCGGTGATCGTCAGATAGCCCTCCTCGTCGAGCATCCCCAGATCGCCGGTGGCCAGCCACCCGTCGTTGAGGACGACGGAGGTGGCCTGCGGATTGTTGAGGTACCCGGAGAAGATCTGGCCGCCGTGCAGCCACACCTCCCCGTCCTCCGCGATGTGCACCGTCGTGCCCGGAACGGGCTGCCCCACCGTCCCGTACTTGGTGCGCTCGGGCGGATTCGCGGTCGCGGCCGCCGAGGACTCCGTGAGGCCGTACCCCTCGAAGACCGTCACCCCCGCGCCCTCGAAGAAGAGCCCGAGCCGCCGGTCCATGCCCGAGCCGCCCGACATCGCATGCCGGACCCGCCCGCCCATCGCGTCGCGGACCTTTCCGTACACCACCTTCTCGAAGAACTGGTGCTGCATCCGCAGCCCCGCCGACGGGCCTGGCCCGAGCCCGAACGCCTTCTGCTCCATCGCCTCGGCGTACTTGACCGCCACGTCCACCGCCTTGTCGAAGGGGCCCAGCTTCCCCTCGCTCTCCGCCTTGCGGCGGGCCGCGTGGAAGACCTTCTCGAAGACATAGGGCACGGCCAGGATGAACGACGGCCGGAACGCGGCGAGGTCCGGCAGCAGCGCGGACGCCGCGAGGACCGGCTGATGGCCCAGCTTCACCCCGCTCTGCACGGCCGCGACCTCCACCATCCGCCCGAAGACATGGGCGAGCGGGAGGAAGAGCAGGGTCGTCGCCTCGTCGCCCGGCTTGGAGTGGAAGACCGGCTCCCAGCGGCCGACCAGCATGTCCGTCTCGAACATGAAGTTGGAGTGCGTGATGATGCAGCCCTTGGGGCGGCCCGTGGTGCCCGAGGTGTAGATGATCGTCGCCACCGACTCGGGCGTCACCGCCCGACGGTGGCGCTGCACGGTGTCCTCGTCGATCTCCGCGCCCGCCGCGACCAGCTCGGCGACCGCGCCCTCGCCCGCGTCGAGCTGCCACAGCCGCTGGAGCCGCGGCAGCCGGTCGATGACCGAACCGATCGTCATGGCGTGGTCCTCGTGCTCCACGACGCAGGCGGTCACCTCGGCGTCGTGCAGCATCCAGTAGACCTGCTCGGCCGAGGACGTGGGGTAGATCGGCACCGACTGCGCGCCCAGCGTCCACAGCGCGAAGTCGAACAGCGTCCACTCGTAGCGGGTCCTGGCCATGATGGCGACCCGGTCGCCGAACCGTACGCCGTGCGCGATCAGCCCTTTCGCGAGGGCGAGCACCTCGTCCCGGAACTGCGCCGCCGTCACGTCCCGCCACTGTCCGGCGGCGTCCTTGCGCCCGAACGTGACCCGGTCAGGCGTCCGCTCGGCGTGATCGAACACGGCGTCCGCCAGACCGCCGACCTGAGGCGCCGCCTCGACGGGCGGCACGGTGAACTCGCGCAATGACCTGCTCCTCGCCCGCTCGTTGTCGCTCTCCGTACGGCGCGGGTGACGGTACCCCACCCGACTGGCGGGCGGGAGGGCCTTCACCAAGCCGGGACATTGGGTGTTCTCACAGGTCAGGGGAGGGGGCGGAGGTAAGTTGCGGGTGACCGGGGCGGGTTACTGACTGGGGAGTAAGCAGGGTGGGCCCGAATCTCCACGGAATCTGTACCGGCCGCTCACGATCCCGGCGGAAGCCCGGGTCGGCGCCGTACGGGATCCGGCGGGACGGCCGGCCGACGTCGAGCCGGCCAGGCGGATGGGCCCCACGCCGCCGCCGTGTCCGCGCAGGCCACTCACCCCTCCCGTACGCCGTCAGCTCGGCGGGTGCGGCCGGTGCAGGCGGTCGCCGCCCGCCAGGATCGCCGCGGCCAGCGCGTCGGCCGCCTCCTGGGACGGCCCGCGCCGCCGGCCCTTGCGCAGGACGAAATCGACATCGCCCAGCTCGGGCAGGTCCGCCCGGGCCGGGAGCCGGGTCAGGCCGGGCGGAACCAGGCCGCGCGTGTGGGCCATGACGCCGAGCCCGGCCCGGGCCGCCGCGATGTTCGCGCTCAGGCTGCTGCTCGTACAGGCGATCCGCCACGCCCGCCCGTGCGCCTCCAGCGCTTCGAGGGCCCGGGCGCGGGTGATCCCGGGCGGCGGGAAGACGATCAGCGGAACAGGCCGGTCCGGGTCCAGTCGCAGCCGAGGGGAACCGATCCAGATCAGCGAGTCCTGCCAGACCAGCTCGCCCCCGCTCTCCTCGGCGCGCCGCTTGGCGAGGATCAGATCCAGGCGTCCCGCCTCGAGGCGGGCGTTCAGCGTCCCCGACAGCTCGACCGTCAGCTCCAGATCCACCTCGGGGTGCTCACGCCGGAACGACTCCAGGATCTCGGGCAGCCGGGTCACCACGAAGTCCTCCGAGGCGCCGAAGCGCAGCCGCCCGCGCAGCCGGGTCCCGGTGAAGAAGGCCGCGGCCCGCTCATGGGCCTGAAGGATCGTCCGGGCGAAGCCGAGCATCGCCTCCCCGTCCTCCGTCAGCTCGACGCTATGGGTGTCCCGGGTGAAAAGCGGACGCCCGGTCACCTCCTCCAGACGCCGTACGTGCTGGCTCACGGTCGACTGGCGCACACCGAGCCGCCGCGCGGCCTGCGTGAAGCTCAGCGTCTGCGCGACCGCGAGAAACGTCCGGAGCTGGGAGGGGTCGTACACCCGTCCACCGTAACCCGGTCATCGCGATTCGTGATGGCAGTCAGAGCGCTGTACGGGATTCCCGATGTCCGCGCGAGGGAGCAGGATGGGGAGGGAACGACCCCGCCCGAAAGCAGTGGAGAACATGAGCCGCCGCACGACCCTCCTCCCGTCCTGGTTGCCGATCGACCCGTTCATCCTGGCGCTGCTCGGTACGGTCGGCCTCGCTGCCCTGCTGCCCGCCTCCGGCGGCGCCGCCACGGTCGCCAACGGGGCCTCGACGGCGGCCATAGCCGTGCTGTTCTTCCTCTACGGCGCCCGGCTCTCCACCCGCGAGGCGCTCGACGGGATCAAGCACTGGCGGCTCCAGCTCACGGTCCTCGCCTGCACCTTCCTCCTCTTCCCGCTCCTCGGACTCGCGGCGAAGGGGCTGGTACCGGCCGTTCTCACACCCCCGCTCTACAGCGGCCTGCTCTTCCTCTGCCTGGTGCCCTCCACCATCCAGTCCTCCATCGCCTTCACCTCCATCGCGCGCGGCAACGTGCCCGCCGCGATCTGCGCGGGCTCCTTCTCCTCCCTCGCCGGGATCGTGCTGACCCCGCTGCTCGCCGCCGGCCTGATCGGGGGCGGCGTGGCCGGCTTCTCCGCCGACTCGCTGATGAAGATCGTGCTCCAGCTCCTCGTGCCCTTCCTGGCGGGCCAACTGCTGCGCCGCTGGGTGGGCCCGTTCCTGGTCCGGAACAAGAAGGCGCTCGGTTACGTCGACCGGGGCTCGATCCTGCTCGTCGTGTACACGGCCTTCAGCCACGGCATGGTCGCAGGCATCTGGCACCAGGTCACCCCGGCGCGGCTCGGACTCCTGCTCGCCGTCGAGGCGGTGCTGCTCGCGGTGATGCTCACGCTGAGCTGGTACGGGGCGAAGCGGCTGGGCTTCGACCGGGGGGACCGGATCGCCATCCAGTTCGCGGGCTCGAAGAAGAGCCTGGCAGCGGGCCTGCCGATGGCGAGCGTGCTGTTCGGGCCGCAGGCGTCGCTCGCCGTGCTGCCGCTCATGCTCTTCCACCAGATGCAGCTGATGGTCTGCGCGGTCCTCGCCAAGCGCCGCGCCCGGGACCTGGAACCGCACGTGGCCCCGACCGCGGAGCCGGCGCACAGCGCGAGGACGGCGGAGGCGGCCGCGGCGAGGGGCTGAGGCCGCCTGCGACAGGCACCCCTCCCGTTGGCGGGATCACATCCCCACCCCCACCGTGAAGATCAACCGGCCCGCTACCGTGCTCCCATGCCCGCACTCGATCCCGGCCGCACCGCGCTCGTCCTCGTCGACCTGATGGAACGCATCGTCGCCCTGCCCCTCGCACCCCGTCCCGGAACCGATGTCGTCGCCGCGGCCGCCCGGCTCGCCCGGACGTTCCGGGCCGCCGGCGCGCCCGTCGTCCACATCAGGGTCGAGCGGCCCGACGTCGAGACCCAGCCCCCCGGCAGCGAGCTGGTCCCCTCCCTCGTCCGGGCGGGCGACCACGTCGTGGTCAAGCGGACGATCGGCGGCTTCCAGGGCACCGGGCTCCACGAACTGCTCGCCGAACACTCGGTGACCACCGTCGTCTTCGGCGGCATCGCCACCAACCTGGGCGTCGAGTCGACCGCCCGCGCCGCCTGCGACCTCGGCTACGAACCCGTCTTCGCCGAGGACGCCATGTCCGCGCTCACCGCCGACGAGCACCACGCCTCGGTGGCACTCGACTTCCCGCGCCTCGGCACGGTCGCCCCCGTCTCCGCGATCACCTTGGAGGGACCCGCGTGACGCCCGTCCCGATACGTTACGGCGCCCGCCCCTGCTCCCTCGTCGTCTGCCGGGGCTGCTGCTGCGGCGACGCCCGAAAGAACCCCGGCATCGACCACGCCGGCCAGCTTGCCCGGCTCCGCAGCGCCGCGGCGGACTCCGGGGGCCGGCTGGCGGTCCGTACGAGCGACTGTCTCGGCCCGTGCGCGCAGGCCAACATCGTCGTGGTCCAGCCCTCCACGGAGGGCCGCCGCCGCGGCGGCCGGGCCGCCTGGATCGGCTTCACCGTGGACGACGACTGCCTCGACGACATCCTGGCCTGGACGGCCGCGGGCGGCCCGGGCATCGCCGAACCCCCGCCCACCCTGGCCCTCCAGATGATCGACCCCCCGGCCGAGACGAAGGCCCGCCGCGCCCGCTAGCTGCTCGGGCCGTGAACGGCCCGCCTACATCCCCAGTGCCTGCGTCAGCGACGTGATCAAAGCGATGGCCCCGCTGCCCGCCGCGGAACCGTCCCGGAGGGTGGCCAGCCAGCCGCGGATCCGGTCCTCGTCCACGGGACGGTCCTCCTCGTCGGCCCGCACCAGCTCCGCCCGGAGAAGCTCGGCGGCCTCCTCGCGCCCCGGGCTCTCCGCGCGCAGCAGGGCCACGAGTTCGCCTGCCAGTCGCAGGGCGTCGGCGGGCGTGGCCCCGTGGTGGAAGATCTGGTTGCGGCCGTGGTCACCGAAGTTCGACTGGCCGCTGATCGGTCCGTGGAAGTTGTAGGTGCCCATCGCTGTCCTTCACCCTTTCGTGCCGGCGGCCTTGGCCGGCGGAGCGGCCGGGGGCAGGGGCGACCCGACGGCGGTGGCCGGCGCCCCGCCGGCGACGTTGGAGCCGTAGTTCCCGAAGACGTTCTGTCCGACGACCGCGCCCTTGAAGGTGTACGAGTGGTGCGAGATGAGGGTCTGGGCCCGCTCGCCGTTCGACGCGAGTGCCGGGGGAGGGCGCGGGACCGGCCGGCGCAGGGGGCGCTCCCCGCCGGCCGGTGGCCCGACCCGTGTGGCGGACGGGCCCCGGGGTCAGCCGTGGGAGGCCGCGGCCCCGAGGGCGATCCGGTGCTCGCCCGCGTACACGTTCATGTCCGGCCCGCGCAGGAAGCCCACCAGCGTCAGGCCCGTCTCGACCGCCAGGTCCACGGCGAGCGACGACGGCGCCGAGACCGCCGCGAGCACCGGGATGCCCGCCATCACCGCCTTCTGCGCCAGCTCGAACGAGGCCCGGCCCGAGACCAGCAGGACCGCCCGGTCCAGCGGCAGCCGACCGTCGGTCAGAGCACGCCCGACCAGCTTGTCCACCGCGTTGTGACGGCCCACGTCCTCCCGTACGTCGAGCAGCTCGCCCTCCTCCGAGAACAGCGCCGCCGCATGCAGGCCCCCGGTCCGATCGAAGACCCGCTGGGCCGCGCGCAGCCGGTCGGGGAGGCGGGCCAGGAGCTCCGGGGCCAGCCGGACCGGGGGAGTGTCGGCGATCGGGAAGCGCGCCGTGGTCCGTACGGCGTCCAGGCTGGCCTTGCCGCACAGCCCGCACGACGACGTCGTGTAGACGTTCCGCTCCAGGGTGATGTCCGGGACGGGGACACCGGGCGCCAGCTGCACGTCCACCACGTTGTACGTGTTCGTGCCGTCGTCCTTGGCGCCCGCGCAGTACACGATGTTCCGTACGTCCGACGCGGCGCCGAGCACCCCCTCGCTGACCAGGAACCCGGCGGCGAGCGCGAAGTCGTCGCCGGGCGTGCGCATCGTGATCGCGAGCGGCTTGCCGTTCAGCCGGATCTCCAGCGGCTCCTCGGCCACCAGCGTGTCCGGGCGCTCGTTCACGGCCTCGCCGCGGATCCGCAGGACCCGTCGTCGCTCGGTCACCCGTCCCATGATCGCTACACCCGATTCTGTACGTGCTGGAAGCCGAAGCGGCCCTTGATGCAGAGGTTGCCGTGGGTCACCGGGTTGTCGTGCGGGGAGGTGACCTTGACGATCTCATTGTCCTGCACGTGCAGCGTGAGGTTGCAGCCCACTCCGCAGTACGCGCACACCGTCGTCGTCTCCGTCTGCGCCTGCTCGTCCCAGGAGCCGTCCGCCCGCATGTCGAACTCCCGCTTGAAGCTCAGCGCGCCCGTCGGGCAGACCTCGATGCAGTTGCCGCAGTACACACACGCCGAGTCGGTGAGCGGCCCGTCGTGCTCGACGGCGATCCGGGCGTCGAAGCCACGGCCGGTGACGGAGATCGCGAACGAGTTCTGCCACTGGTCGCCACAGGCGTCGACGCACTTGTAGCAGAGGATGCACTTGTCGTAGTCGCGGACGTACAGGTCGTTGTCGATCCGCGGCTCCTCGCCGAGCCGGCGGGCCTCCGGGCCGAAGCGGTCGGGCTCCGCCCCGTACTCCTTGATCCACTCGGCGGCGCGCGGGGTGGTGGAGAGATCCACCGAGGAGGCGAGCAGCTCCAGGACGACCTTCCGGCTGTGCCGGGTCCGCTCGGTGTCGGTACGGACGACCATCCCGGGCTCGGCCAGGCGCGAGCACGCCGGGGCGAGGGTCCTGGCCCCCTCGACCTCGACCACACAGACCCGACACGCGTTCTTCGGCGTGAGCGTGTCGCCGTGGCACAGGGTCGGCACGTCCTTCCCGGCCGCACGGCAGGCGTCGAGGATCGTCCCGCCCTCGGGGACGCGCACGGGCGTGTCGTCGAGCGTGAACTCCAGCAGACGGCGGGGCGGGGCGAGGGGAACCGTGGTCACTTGTAGACCCCCAGACGATCGATGGCGGACTCGACGGCGTTCCACGCGGTCTGGCCGAGACCGCAGATCGAGGCGTCGCGCAGGGCCTGCCCGACCTCGCGCAGCAGAGCGATGTCACCGGCCGCCGCCTCTCCCGTACGGTCCTTGACGCGGTGCAGCGCCTCCTCCTGCCGGACCGTGCCGACCCGGCAGGGCACGCACTGGCCGCAGGACTCGTCGCGGAAGAACTCGGCGATGCGCAGCAGGATCCGCGGCAGGTCCACGGACTCGTCGAGGACGAGGACCACACCGGAGCCGAGGGTCGTGCCGGCGGCCCGGGTGCCCTCGAAGGTGAGCGGGATGTCCAGCTCGTCCGGGCGGACGAAGCCGCCCGCCGCCCCGCCGAGCAGCACCGCGCGCAGCGTGTCCGGCCGCCCGGCGAGGCCGAGGATGTCGTCGAGGGTCGCCCCGAACGGGAGCTCGTACACGCCGGGGCGGTCGACGGCGCCCGAGACGCAGAACAGCTTGGTCTCGGTGGCGCGGAACTCCTCGGCGCCCTGGGTGAGGATCGGCAGGACGTTCACGAGCGTCTCGACGTTGTTCGCGGCCGTCGGCTTGCCGAACAGTCCCTTCTCGACGGGGAAGGGCGGCTTGGAGCGGGGCTCGCCCCGGTACCCCTCGATGGAGTTGAAGAGGGCGGTCTCCTCACCGCAGATGTACGCGCCGGCGCCGCGCCGCATCTCGATGTCGAAGGCGAAGCCGCTGCCGAGGATGTCGTCGCCGAGGAGCCCGCGGGCACGCGCCTCGTCGATCGCGTGGGTGAGTCTCTCGTACGCGCGGGGGTACTCGCCCCGGATGTAGAGGTAGCCCTGGTGGGCGCCGACGGCGTACCCGGCGACGGTCATCGCCTCGACGAGCGCGTACGGGTCGCCCTCCATGACCACGCGGTCCTTGAAGGTGCCCGGCTCGGACTCGTCGGCGTTGCACACGACGTAGTGGGGGGCATCGGGCTGCGAGGCCGTCGCCTGCCACTTCCGCCCGGTCGGGAACGCGGCCCCTCCTCGTCCGACGAGCCCGGACTCGGTGACCTCGCGGATCACCCCGGCGGGCCCGAGCGCGAACGCCCGCCGCAGCGCGGCGTATCCGCCGTGCGCCCGGTAGTCGTCCACGCTCCCCGGATCGACGACCCCGACCCGGCCGAGGAGTTGGAGCGCGGGAGCTTGTGGGCGATCGTCCCGCAGGGCGGGACTGGTGGGCACAACCCGACCACCGGGCCGCACCGACCGCGCAGCGTGTTCCGGCCACTCGGCGTGCCCGGCTTGTGGCACGGCCATGACGGCGGGTGCCTCGGGCGCGGTGGCCTCCGGGGCCCGGACGGCCCGGGCCAGCCCGTCGGCCGTCGCCGGCGCGACGACCACGGTGAGACGGGTGCGCGGGGCCGGTGCCGTGGCGGGCCCGTCGCCCCGGGTCGTGCCTCCCGGGGCGACGGAGTTCGGAGTGTCGGCCGCTGTCGGCTCCTGCCCGCTGAGCGCACCGAGCAGCGAGGTGCCGGGGCCGGCGGGTGACGCCGACCGACTGGGGGCGGGCCCCGACGGCCCGCGGGGTGTCGCGGACGGATCGGGCGCCGGCCCCGACGGACCCGGGGCCGGCCCGGACATCCCGGGCGCAGGACCCGACGTCCCGCCGACCCCGGCGCCCGCGTCCGCCCCCGCCCGTACCAGCAGAGCCGCCGGCGCTCGTTCGCACAGGCCCAGGCACGGGCTCGGTTCGAAGGCGACGCCCTCGGCCGTCAGGCCCTCCGTCACCGCCGCCGATCCCCGGGCCGCGCACGTCAGGTCCGTGCAGACGTGGAGGACCTGCGCCGGGCGGGGGCGTACCGCGAACATCGAGTAGAACGTCGCCACCCCGTACGCCTCCGCCGGCGGCACCGTCAGCCGGCGGCACAGATAGTCCAGGCCGCCCTCGCTGATCCACCCCACCCGGTCGTTGAGCGCGTGCAGCCCCGGCAGCAGCAGGTCCCGGTGCTCTCGGGCCTCCCGGCCGCCCCGCGCCCACCGCAGATCCGCAGCCGAACGGTCGTCCGCGCCCTCCCACGCCGACTCCGGTGGACCGAGGACCGCGTCGACCGCCTCCCGCTCGTCGTCCGTCGGCTTGCTGTCACCGAAGCGCAGATCCATCGTCCGCCACCTCCGCCACCCTCTCGATCCGTATCGCCGATGCCTTGAACTCCGCCGTTCCCGCGATCGGACAGTTCGCCTCGATCGTCAGCCGGTTGGTGTCGACCTCGTCCGGAAAGTGCATCGTCATGAACGCGAGCCCCGGCCGCAGCGCGGGATCCACCCACACCGGCGCCACCACCGACCCCCGCCGCGACGTCACCCGGACCCGCTGGCCCACCGCGACGCCGTACCGCTCCGCGTCCTCCGGACACAGCTCCACGAACTCGCCGCGCCGCAGCGGAGAGGCGAAACTCCCGCTCTGTACACCGGTGTTGTACGAGTCCAGCCGTCGGCCGGTCGTGAGCCGGATCGGATACTCCTCGTCCGTGAGATCGACCGGCGGATCGTGCCGCACGATCCCGAACGGCGCCCGCCTGCCCAGCAGTTCCGGATGATCCCTCTCCCACAACCTGCCGTGCAGGAAGGACGGTTCGAGCCGTTCCAGGTCCGGGCACGGCCACTGGATGCCCTGATGCTCCTCCAGGCGGTCGTACGTCATGCCCCAGTGGTCCGGCGACAGCGCCCGCAGTTCGTTCCAGACGGCCTCGGCGTCCGCGTACTTCCACTCCTCGTGGCCGAGCCGGCGCGCGAGCTCGCAGATGATGTCGATGTCCTCGCGGGCCTCACCCGGCGGCAGCACCGCCCGCCGGACCCGCTGCACCCGCCGCTCGCTGTTGGTGGTGGTGCCCTCCGTCTCGCACCACGCCGCCGTCGCCGGCAGCACCACGTCCGCGAACTCGGCCGTCCTGGTGAGGAAGATGTCCTGCACCACCAGGCAGTCCAGCTTCGCGAGCCGCTCCATCGCCTGTCCGCTGTCCGCCTCCGACTGCGCCGGGTTCTCGCCGATGCAGTACACGGCCCGCAGCTCGCCGCTCTCCATCGCCTCGAACATCTCGGTCAGCGTCCGCCCGTACCGGGGCTGGATGCCCACGCCCCAGAAGGACTCGAACTTCTCCCGCACCCCCGCGTCGAGGATGTCCTGGAAGCCGGGCAGCCGGTTCGGGATCGCGCCCATGTCCCCGCCGCCCTGCACGTTGTTCTGCCCGCGCAGCGGCTGCACCCCGGAGCCGTACCGCCCCACGTGCCCGGTCAGCAGCGCCAGGTTGATCAACGCGCGGACGTTGTCGGTGCCGTTGTGGTGTTCGGTGATGCCGAGCGTCCAGCACAACTGCGCCCGCTCCGCCCGTGCGAAGGCGTGCGCCAACTCCCGTATCGCGGTGGCCGGTACGCCGGTCACCTTCGACGCCGCCGTCAGCGTCCACGGCTCGACCAGGGCCCGGTACTCCTCGAAGCCGCTCGTCGCCCGCTCCACGAACGCCCGGTTGTACAGGCCCTCGTGGATGATCTCGCGGCCGATGGCATGCGCGAGCGGGATGTCGGTGCCGATGTCGAGCCCGAGCCAGCTCTCGGCCCACTCGGCGGTCGAGGTGCGGCGCGGATCGACCGCGTACATCCGCGCCCCGTTCCGGATCCCCTTCAGCACGTGCTGGAAGAAGATCGGGTGCGCGAAGCGGGCGTTGGAGCCCCACATCACGATCACGTCGGTGTGCTCGATCTCCTCGTAGGAGGACGTGCCGCCGCCCGAGCCGAAGACCGCCGAGAGGCCGGCGACGCTCGGCGCGTGACAGGTCCGGTTGCAGGAGTCGACGTCGTTGGTGCCCATCACCACGCGGGCGAACTTCTGCGCCACGTAGTTCATCTCGTTGGTGGCGCGGGCGCAGGAGAACATTCCGAACGCGCCCCTGGCCGCCCGGAATCCGGCCGCCGCCCGTTCCAGCGCCTCGTCCCAGCTCGCCGGTCGCAGCGGCCCGCCCTTCTCGTCCCGTACGAGCGGACGGGTGAGCCGGGTGTACGTCTTCGGGGTGCGGTCCCGCTTCCTCGTGTTCGTCATGCGGTGCTCCTGGACTGGGTCGCGAGCAGATCCGACAGGGCGTGGACGGTACGGAGCGTCGGCACCGGTACGTCGGTGACGGCCGCGAGCTCCACCACGGCCGCGAGGAGCACGTCCAGCTCCAGCGGTTTGCCCCGCTCCAGGTCCTGGAGGGTGGAGGTGCGGTGGTCGCCGACCCGTTCCGCCCCGGCGAGGCGCCGCTCGACGGAGATGTCGGGACGGCAGCCGAGGGCCGCGGCGACGGCCAGGGTCTCGTGCATCATCAGCTCGATCACCTGCCGCGTACCGCCGTGCAGACACATCTCGCGCATCGTCGCCCGGGCGAGCGCGCTGATGGGGTTGAAGGAGATGTTGCCGAGCAGCTTGATCCAGATGTCGTCGCGCAGCTCCGATTCGACCGGGCACTTCAGGCCCCCGGCGCGCATCGCCTCGGCGAACACCTCGCAGCGCTTGGACGACGAGCGGTCGGGCTCGCCGATGGAGAACCGGGTGCCCTCCAGATGGCGGACGACCCCGGGGCCGCTGAGCTCGGTCGCGGCGTAGACGACGCAGCCGATGGCCCGCTCGGGGGCGAGGACCGCCGAGACCGCGCCGCCCGGGTCGACGCTCTCGACGCGATGGCCGTCGTGCGGGCCGCCGTGCCGGTGGAAGTACCACCAGGGGATGCCGTTCTGGGCGGCGACGACCGCCGTGGTGTCGTGCAGGAGCGGCGCGATGAGCGGCCCGCACGCCGCGTACGCGTTGGCCTTCAGGCCGAGGAAGACATAGTCGACGGGGCCGATCTCGGTCGGGTCGTCGGTGGCGTGCACCCGGGCGGTGAAATCGCCGCGCGGGCTCTCGACCCGTACGCCGTGCTGCCTCATGGCCGCGAGATGCGGTCCACGGGCGATCAGATGGACATCGGCGCCGGCGCGGTCGAGCGCGGCTCCGACGTAGGCGCCGATCGCACCGGCGCCGAGGACTGCGACCTTCACGTGCGGGTCTCCGTTCGGTTGAGGGAACCGCGAGGGACCAGGCGGGAGTTCACTGTGTCGACGAAATATTGTCTACAGTATGGAAGGAGGGCCGACAAGGGGGCGCGGAACGCCCCGTTGTCCCCGTTGTCACGGTCTCCCAACACCTACGGGCGAATCTTGGTGGTTTACGTGCCTGGTTACCGATCAGTCGCTGGCAAGACTGGGTGGTTCCTGCTTCCGCTTCACCACGCGCCACACTGAACCCAAGGGGGTCCCGGGCATGACGGGCACTCGTATCGCCGCGCTCGGGCACTACCAGCCCGCCAAGGTGCTCACCAATGGCGACCTGGCCGCACTCGTCGACACCAGCGACGAATGGATCAGCAGTCGGGTCGGGATCAGGACGCGCCACATGGCCGGCCCGGA
This sequence comes from Streptomyces sp. NPDC059567, assembly GCF_042735655.1. NCBI lineage: Bacteria > Bacillati > Actinomycetota > Actinomycetes > Kitasatosporales > Streptomycetaceae > Streptomyces > Streptomyces sp. NPDC059567. The sequence goes on from NZ_JBHWBS010000011.1 coordinate 85,393, forward strand.
CGAGCCGGTGGACGAACTCGCCGCGCACGCCGCCGGCAAGGCCCTCGCCGCCGCCGGTCTCGGCCCCGCCGACATCGACCTGGTCCTCGTCGCCACCTCCACGGCGATCGACCGCTCGCCCAACACCGCCGCCCGCGTCGCCGCCCGGCTCGGGATGGGCTCGCCCGCCACCATGGACCTCAACGTGGTCTGCGCCGGCTTCACCCACGCCCTCGCCACCGCCGACCACGCGATCCGCGCCGGCGGCGCGCGGCGCGCGCTGGTCATCGGCGCCGACAAGATGACCGAGGTGACGGACTGGACCGACCGCACGACCTGCGTCCTCGTCGGCGACGGCGCGGGCGCGGCCGTCGTCGAGGCGGTCGCGGAGGGCGACGAGCCCTGCATCGGTCCCGTCCTGTGGGGCTCGGTCCCGGAGATGGGCAACGCCGTACGGATCGAGGGCACCCCGCCGCGCTTCGCTCAGGAGGGCCAGTCCGTCTACCGCTGGGCCACCCAGCGGCTCCCCGCCCTCGCCCGCCAGGCCTGCGAACGCTCGGGCCTCGCGCCCGAGGACCTCGCGGGCGTCGTGCTGCACCAGGCCAACCTGCGGATCATCGAGCCGCTCGCCGCGAAGATCGGCGCGGTCAACGCGGTCGTCGCCCGCGATGTCATCGAGTCCGGGAACACCTCGGCCGCCTCGATCCCGCTGGCGCTCGCGAAGCTGGTCGAGCGGGGCGAACTCCCCTCCGGCGCGCCGACCCTGCTCTTCGGCTTCGGCGGCAACCTCTCGTACGCGGGCCAGGTCGTGCGGGTGCCGTAGCCGGACGTGGGAGCGTTTCGGCCGAGATCGCGACGGGCCGCATGGCTGGACATCGGCGCCGGTAGACTGTAGACGATAGCCAATCCGCGTTGATCGCTCACGGCGAATCGAGGAGGTCGCGATGTTGTCCGCAGGACTGCCGCAAGGAGCCGTGCCCAGGCTGGAGCGGCCCGGGCCGCTGCGCGACCGGGTGTACGAGGCGCTGCTCGAACTGATCACCACCCGCGCCCTGCGCCCCGGCCAGCACCTGGTCGAGAGCGAGCTCGCCGGACACCTCGGTGTCTCCCGGCAGCCGGTGCGCGAGGCGCTCCAGCGCCTGAACACCGAGGGCTGGGTGGACCTGCGTCCCGCGCAGGGAGCCTTCGTCCACGAGCCCACCGACGAGGAGGCCGACCAGCTCCTCTCCGTCCGTACGCTCCTGGAGGCAGAAGCCGCCCGGCTCGCCGCCGCGAACTCCGGCTCAGCCGGCATTGCCGCGCTGGAGGAGCTGTGCGCACGCGGCGAGCAGGCGGTCGCGGACGACGACGTCGACCTCGCCGTGGCCACCAACGCGGCCTTCCACGCCAAGGTCATGGAACTGGCCGGAAACCTCGTCCTGTCCGAGCTGGCGGGCCAGGTGGACCGCCGGGTCCGCTGGTACTACACGCCGGTCGCCCGGCAGCGCGGCAAGCAGTCCTGGAAGGAACACCGGGAACTGATCGACGCGATCGCGGCCCGCGACGAGGCCCGCGCGACCACGATCATGCGCGCCCACACGGAACACACCCGCGCGACCTACCGCGAACACAGCCAGGGCTGAGCGGACCGAGCGGGCCGGCCGCCGACCCGGACGAGGGCCGACGCCTCCGTCGCGCACGTTCCCCGTTCGGCGGAGCCCGGTGGCGAGGGGGCCCGGGCCGCCCTAGCTTCGATCGCGTCGAGGGACATTTCCGGCCGTACGCGGAAACCGTCCGCGCCCGCCCCTCGCGTGATCTGGAGGATCGCCATGCGCGCGATACGTGTCGCTTCCGCGACCCTGCTCGCCACCACCGCCCTCGCCCTCACCGCACCGGCGGCCCTGGCCGACGAAGGCACCGGCGGCACCATCACGTCGTTCGGCTTCTCCGTCTCGCCCTCGACGGTCGCCCCCGGCGGCACGGTCACGCTGAAGTCCGACAGCTGCGAGGTCCCGTCCGTCACCGTCTCGTCCGGTGTCTTCGACACCGTCACCCTCACCGAGGGCAACACGGGCACCGCCACCATCGACGTCGAGGCCAAGGTCGGTGCGGAGTACCAGGTGACCTTCGACTGCAAGGGCGAGAAGGGCACCGCACCCCTCGTCATCGCCGGCGCCCCCACCGACCACTCCACGGGCGGCGACTCCACCAGCGGCCAGTCCACGGGCGGCCACGAGACCGGCGCCCAGGACACCGGCGTGCACAAGGGCGTCAAGGCAGGCTTCGGCGGCGGCGCCGGGGAGCTCGGCACCGCCGAAGTGGTCGCGGGCACCGTGCTGATCGCGGGCGCGCTCGGCGGCGCTGGCGTGCTGCTGACGCGCCGTCGCCGCACCGACGGCCGCGCCTGACGCCCGGACGAGGGGACCCGAAACGGCTCCTGCGCCCCGGGGTGACGAGGTCCGGGGCGGAGGAGCGCCCACGCGTACACGAAGAGAGCGGATCGTGCAGGGGTCGAGCGGGCCGAACGGATTGTCCAGGCGCGGCGCGTGGGGCGTCGTGGTCGTCGTCCTGCTGGTGGGGATCCACCTCGTACGAGGCGGTACGGAGGAATGGCGTGCCGGAGGCCCCCCGCAGCCGGTCGCCGCCGCGGCACCGGACCGTACGGGCGCCGCCGTCGCCCCGGCCCGCGAAACCGCCCCCGCCCCGCTGCCCGCCTCCCGCCCCGTCCGCGTCCGCATCCCGGCCGTCCGCGTCGACGCCCCCGTCACGGAGGTCGGCCGTGACGCCGAGGGATGGATCGACACCCCGCCCGCATACGAGAAGAACCTCACCGGCTGGTACACCGGCGCCGTCACCCCCGGCGAGCGGGGCACCGCCGTCGTCGTCGGTCATGTCGACACCCCGGACGGGCGGGCCGTCTTCTACGACCTCGGCGCGCTGGACAAGGGCCACCGCATCGAGATCGCCCGCAAGGACGGCCGGACGGCGGTCTTCTCCGTGTACGGCGTCGAGGTCGTCCCGAAGGAAGGCTTCCCGGCCGAGCGGGTCTACAAGGGGGGCGCCCTGCCCGAGCTGCGCCTCATCACCTGCGGGGGAGACTTCTCGCGGCAGCAGGGGTACGCGGGCAACGTCGTCGTCTCCGCCCGCCTGCTCGCCGTGCGCTGACCGGCGCGCGAACCCGAAGCCCCCGGCTTTGTCCTCGTTCAGGAAAAAGTCTGCCCGGATTCCTGCGCGACTTCTTCCCACCCCGGGACACCGCTGCTACGTTCCCCTCGAAAGCACGACGGAGAGCCCGCCACACGGAACCAGGGGAGGGGCGCGTGAGACGCATGACGGCACGACCTGCCAACGCGCACCAGGCGCGTCTGCTCCGGCTGTTGCGCGACGGAGGACCCAACTCCCGTGCACAGCTGGGCGATCAGATCGACCTCTCCCGCTCCAAGCTCGCCGTCGAGGTCGACCGGCTCCTGGAGACCGGTCTCGTCGTCGCGGACGGCCTCGCCGCCTCCCGCGGCGGCCGCCGTTCGCACAACATCCGGCTCGCCCCCGAACTCCGCTTCCTCGGCATCGACATCGGCGCCACCTCCGTCGATGTGGCCGTCACCAACGCCGAGTTGGAGGTGCTCGGGCATCTCAACCACCCGATGGACGTCCGCGAAGGTCCCGTCGCCGTCTTCGAGCAGGCCCTGTCGATGGCGGCCAAACTGCGCGCCTCCGGGCTCGCCGAAGGCTTCGACGGAGCCGGCATCGGCGTCCCCGGCCCGGTCCGCTTCCCCGAGGGCATCCCGGTCGCACCGCCGATCATGCCCGGCTGGGACGGCTTCCCCGTACGGGAGGCACTCAGCCAGGAACTCGGCTGCCCGGTCATGGTCGACAACGACGTGAACCTGATGGCCATGGGGGAGCAGCACGCCGGCGTCGCCCGCTCGGTCGGCGACTTCCTCTGCGTCAAGATCGGTACGGGCATCGGCTGCGGCATCGTCGTCGGCGGTGACGTCTACCGCGGTACGACGGGCAGCGCCGGCGACATCGGACACATCCAGGTGGAACCGGACGGCCGCGCCTGCGCGTGCGGCAACAAGGGCTGTCTGGAAGCCCACTTCAGCGGTGCAGCCCTCGCCCGCGACGCCGAGGACGCGGCGCGCGCGGGCAGGTCGGACGAGCTCGCCGGACGCCTCGCGGCGGCCGGCCGGCTCACGGCGATCGACGTCGCCCCCGCGGCCGCCCCGGGCGGCCGCACCCCCAGCGCCCCCCTAC
>NZ_JBHWBS010000011.1:89617-120346 GCF_042735655.1 Streptomyces sp. NPDC059567
GCGCGGCCGCGGGTCCAGGGCTTTGTACTTGGCGGCGCCGGCGGCGGCGTGTGTCGCACCCGGACTCGCCCTCATCCGCGAGGGCGGCAACCGGGTCGGGCAGGTCATCGCCGGACTCGTCAGCTTCTTCAATCCCGGTCTGGTGGTGATCGGCGGCGGGGTCACCGGCCTCGGTCACAACCTCCTTGCCAGTGTCCGCACCCAGGTCTACCGGCAGTCCCTGCCGCTGGCCACCGGCAACCTCCCCATCGTGCTCGGCGAGTTGGGCCCGACAGCCGGAGTCATCGGCGCGGCCCGCCTCATCAGCGACCACCTCTTCTCCCCGGCGTAACCCGCCCGCGGGCGGTCGTGGGCATTCGTTCCTTCCCTCGGACTCCGTCCGGGGACCCCAGTGGAACGGGTGCGCACACACCACCCACGGGCCCGCACCCGCCGGAACCACCTCAGCACCCACTCGCTCAGGCGCAGCCCGCACCCGCCGAGGGGATCCCACCCATGCCGCAAGAGCCGCCACCGCACGCACCCCTGCTCACCATGTCCGCCATCACCAAGTCCTTCCCCGGCGTCCGCGCCCTCGACGGCGTCGACCTCGAAGTCGCCCCCGGAGAGGTCCACTGCCTCCTCGGCCAGAACGGCGCCGGCAAGTCCACCCTCATCAAGGTCCTCGCCGGCGCCCACCAGCCCGACGGCGGCCGGATCACCTGGCGCGGCGAGCCCGTCCAGCTCCGCTCCCCGATCGCCGCCATGCGGCTCGGCATCGCCACGATCTACCAGGAGCTCGACCTCGTCGAAGGGCTGTCCGTCGCCGAGAACGTCCACCTCGGCCACGAACCCACCACCGCCGGATTCGTCGTCCGCGGCCGCGAGGCCAGGACGGCCACGGCCGCGCTCCTCAAGCGGCTCGGCCATCCCGAGATCGACCCCGCCCGCCTCGTCGGCGACCTCTCCGCCGCCCAGCAACAGATCGTCTCGATGGCCCGCGCCCTCTCCCACGACGTCCGCCTCATCGTCATGGACGAGCCGTCGGCCGCCCTCGACCCCGACGAGGTCGACAACCTCTTCCGTATCGTCGCCGACCTCACCGCGGCCGGCGTCGCGGTCGTCTACATCTCCCACCGCCTGGAGGAGATCCGCCGCATCGGCGACCGGGTCACCGTCCTCAAGGACGGCCGGGCCGTGTCCGGCGGGCTGCCCGCGGCTTCCACACCCACCCGGGACATCGTTGCCATGATGACCGGTCGGAATGTCGAATACGTCTTTCCGCCCCGCCCCGCCGAACCACCGGCCGCCGCGCCCGTCCTCCAGGTCCAAGGGCTCGCCAGGGAAGGCGAGTTCGACCCCGTCGACCTCGAACTGCGGCCCGGTGAGATCGTCGGCCTCGCCGGACTCGTGGGATCGGGCCGCTCCGAGATCCTGGAGACGATCTACGGAGCCCGGAAGGCCACCGCCGGACGGGTCGTCGTCGACGGCCGCACCCTGCGCCCCGGCAGCGTCCGCGACGCGGTCCGTGCCGGTCTCGGCCTCGCTCCCGAGGAGCGCAAGGCCCAGGGGCTGCTGATGCTGGAGTCCGTCACCCGCAATGTGTCGGTCTCCACGCTCGCCCGCTTCTCGCGCGCCGGCTGGATCGACCGCGACGCCGAACGCGAAGCCGCCCGGACGGCCACCCGGGAGCTGTCGCTGCGACCCGACAACCCCGACGCCCGGATCCGTACCCTCTCCGGCGGGAACCAGCAGAAGGCCGTCCTCGCACGGTGGCTGCTGCGCGGCTGCCGCGTCCTGCTGCTCGACGAGCCGACCCGCGGCGTCGACGTCGGAGCCCGCGCCGAGCTCTACGCCGTCATCCGCCGCCTCGCCGACGACGGCCTCGCCGTCCTCCTCGTATCGAGCGAAGTGCCCGAGGTCCTGGGCCTCGCCGACCGTGTCCTGGTGCTCAAGGAGGGCCGGGTCGTCCACACGGCGCCCGCCCGTGAGCTCGACGAACACCGCGTACTCGACCTCGTGATGGAAGGGAGCCCCACGTCATGACGCTGTCCACCGCCAAGAGCACCGAGGCGCCTGCACAAGGGGGTGGCCGGCGCCCACTCGGGCTGAAGGCCGATGTCCGCAACCTCTCCCTGCTCGGGGTGCTCGCCGTCCTGATCGCCGTCGGCGGCTTCACCAAGCCCGACGAGTTCCTCAGCCCCTCCAACCTCCAGCTCGTCCTCACCCAGGCGTCCGTCATCGGCGTCGTCACCGTCGGCATGACCTTCGTCATCACCAGCGGCGGCATCGACCTCTCCGTCGGCGCGATCGTCGCCCTCGCCTCCGTCTGGGCGACCACGCTCGCCACCCAGGAGTACGGCTTCGCGGGCATCCTCTTCACGGCCGTCGTCGTCGGGCTCGGCTGCGGACTGGTGAACGGGCTGCTCATCGCCTACGGCGGGATGGTGCCGTTCATCGCGACGCTCGCCATGCTCGCCTCGGCCCGCGGACTCGCCCTCCAGATCACCGACGGCCGGACCCAGATCGTCACCGTCGACTCCGTCCTCGACCTCGGCCTCCCCGACGCCTACATCCTGGGCGTCCCGCCGCTCGTCCTCGTCTTCGCGGCGGTCACCGTCGTCGGCTGGCTGATCCTCAACCGGACCACCTTCGGCCGCCGCACGGTCGCCGTCGGCGGCAACGCGGAAGCCGCCCGCCTCGCCGGCATCGACGTACGCCGCCAGCGCCTCTACCTCTATCTGCTCTCCGGCCTGTGCTGCGGCATCGCGGCGTTCCTGCTGATCATCCTGTCCGGCTCAGGCCAGAACACCAACGGCAACCTGTACGAACTCGACGCCATCGCCGCCGCGATCATCGGCGGAACCCTGCTCTCCGGCGGCCGCGGCACCATCGTCGGCTCCGTCCTCGGCGTCCTGGTCTTCACCACGATCACCAACATCTTCGCGCTCAACAACCTGCAGAGCGATGTCCAGCAGATCGCGAAGGGCGCGATCATCGTCGCCGCCGTCCTCGTACAGCGCCGCACCGCCCGCCACGGCGAGGCCTGACCCCCTACCCCCGCAACGCCCCCGTACCTCCCTCACCCCCGAAGGGATCCATCGCCATGCCAGAAACCAGCCGCAGAGGACTGCTGTTCGGCACCGCGGCCGTCTCCGCCGGAGCGCTGCTCACCGCCTGTACCAGCAACGAGCCCAAGAACCAGGCCCCGGCCGCGAGCAACGTCCCGGCCGCCGACGACAAGCCCGGCACCCCCGTCACCATCGGCTTCGCCGGCCCGCAGGCCGACCACGGCTGGCTCAACGCCATCAACCAGAACGCCAAGGAGCGCGCGAAGAAGTACTCCGAGGTCACGCTGGAGATCACCGAGGGCTCCAACGACACCGCCATCCAGATCGGCCAGATCCAGACCCTCATCAACAAGAAGGTCGACGTCCTGGTCATCCTGCCCGCCGACGGCAAGGCGCTCACCCAGGTCGGCCTCCAGGCCATGAAGGCCGGCATCCCCGTCATCAACCTGGACCGCATCTTCGCCTCCCCGCAGGCCTACCGCTGCTGGATCGGCGGCGACAACTACGGCATGGGCCTCAACGCCGGCCGCTACATCGGCGAGAAGCTCAAGGACAAGCCGAACGCCACGGTCATCGAACTCGCCGGCATGGACAGCCTGGAACTGACCAAGCAGCGCACCCAGGGCTTCGACGACGCCCTGAAGAACTACCCCAACATCCGCAAGGCGGCCCGCCAGGCCGCCGACTTCACCGTCGAGTCCGGCCAGGCCAAGATGGCCCAACTCCTCCAGGCCCAGCCGAAGTTCGACGCCCTGTGGAACCACGACGACGACCAGGGCGTGGGTGCGCTGCGCGCCATCGCCCAGGCCGGCCGCAAGGACTTCCTGATGGTCGGCGGCGCCGGCGCCAAGTCCGCCATGGACGCGATCAAGGCCGACGACAGCGTCCTCAAGGCCACCGTCCTCTACCCGCCGACCATGGCCGCCTCCGCCATCGACCTGGCCCGCGCCCTCGGCCAGAAGAAGGGCGTCGGCGGCATGGCCGAGCTGGAGATCCCGGCCTCCATCACCCTCTACTCGGCCGTCGTGACCAAGGAGAACGTCGACGAGTACCTGCCCACCGGCTTCAGCTGACCGGCCTCCGGCCGCCCCCACCGCGCAACCGACGAGGAGGAATCCGTATGGAACAGAGGGACAGCGAGGCCGGCGAGGCCACGCCGCCGACACTCGGCATCGGCATGGTCGGATACGCGTTCATGGGCGCCGCCCACTCCCAGGGGTGGCGCACCGCGGGACGCGTCTTCGACCTGCCGATGCGGCCGGTCCTCGCCGCCGTCGCCGGCCGTGACGCGACCGCCGTCCGGGCCGCCGCCGCGCAGCACGGCTGGGCGGCGACGGAGACCGACTGGCGCGCCCTCGTCGCCCGCGACGACGTCCAGCTCGTGGACGTCTGCACCCCGGGCGACAGCCATGCGGAGATCGCCATCGCCGCGCTGGAGGCCGGCAAGCACGTCCTGTGCGAGAAGCCGCTCGCCAACTCGGTCGCCGAGGCCGAGGCCATGGTCGCCGCCGCCACGGCGGCGGCCGCCCGCGGCCAGGTCGCCATGGTCGGCTTCAACTACCGGCGGGTGCCGGCGATCGCGTACGCCCGCCGGCTCATCTCCGAGGGCAGGCTCGGCGCGCTCCGGCACGTACGGGTCACCTATCTGCAGGACTGGCTCGTCGACCCGGGCTTCCCGCTGACCTGGCGCCTGGAGCGCGAGCACGCGGGATCGGGAGCCCTCGGAGACCTCGGCGCGCACGCCGTCGACCTCGCCCAGTACCTGGCGGGGGAGCTCCTGGTCGGGGTGTCGGCGCTCACCGAGACCTTCGTACGGGAGCGGCCGCTGCTCGCCGGGGTGTCGGCAGGGCTCGCCGGGGCTCCCGCGGGCGCGGCGTACGGGACGGTGACCGTGGACGACGCGGCGCTGTTCACCGGGCGGCTCGCCTCCGGGGCGCTCGCCTCCTTCGAGGCGACCCGGATGGCCGCCGGCCGCAAGAACGCCCTGCGGCTGGAGATCAACGGAGAGAAGGGCTCGCTCGCCTTCGACCTGGAGCGGCTCAACGAACTCTCCTTCCACGACCACACCGAGCCCGCCGCCTCCGCCGGGTTCCGCCGCATCCTCGTGACCGAGCCGGACCACCCGTACCTGGAGGGCTGGTGGCCGCCCGGTCACGCGCTCGGCTACGAGCACACCTTCGTCCACCAGGCCCGCGACCTGGTCCTCGCCATCGCGTCCGGGACCGGCCCCGCGCCGTCCTTCGCCGACGGGCTCCAGGTGCAGCGGGTCCTCGCCGCGGTGGAGGAGAGCGCCGAGAAGAACGCCGTCTACACCCCCGTACAGGTCTAGGAGGCCGTCCATCGTGACCCGTCCCTTCACCCTCTTCACCGGCCAGTGGGCCGATCTGCCGCTGGAGGAGGTCTGCCGGCTCGCCCGTGACTTCGGCTACGACGGCCTCGAACTCGCCTGCTGGGGCGACCACTTCGAGGTCGACAAGGCCCTCGCGGATCCGTCGTACGTCGACGGCCGCCGCGCCCTCCTGGAGAAGTACGGCCTGAAGTGCTGGGCGATCTCCAATCATCTGGTGGGCCAGGCCGTCTGCGACCATCCGATCGACGAACGCCATCAGGCGATCGTGCCGGCCCGGATCTGGGGCGACGGAGAGCCCGAAGGCGTACGGCAGCGGGCGGCACGCGAACTGGCCGACACCGCACGGGCCGCCGGGGCGCTCGGCGTCGACACGGTCATCGGCTTCACCGGCTCGTCGATCTGGCATCTGGTGGCGATGTTCCCGCCGGTGCCGGAACGGATGGTCGAGCGCGGCTTCCAGGACTTCGCCGAGCGCTGGAACCCGATCCTCGACGTCTTCGACGCCGAAGGCGTGCGCTTCGCCCACGAGGTCCATCCGAGCGAGATCGCCTACGACTACTGGACCACCCAGCGCGCCCTGGAGGCCGTGGACCACCGGCCGGCCTTCGGGCTCAACTTCGACCCGAGCCACTTCGTCTGGCAGGACCTGGACCCGGTCGGATTCCTGTGGGACTTCCGCGACCGGATCTACCACGTGGACTGCAAGGAGGCCCGCAAGCGCCTCGACGGCCGCAACGGGCGGCTCGGCTCGCACCTTCCCTGGGGCGATCCGCGGCGCGGCTGGGACTTCGTCTCCGCCGGGCACGGAGACGTGCCCTGGGAGGACGTGTTCCGGATGCTCCGCTCGATCGGCTACGCGGGGCCCGTCTCGGTGGAGTGGGAGGACGCCGGGATGGACCGGCTCACCGGCGCTCCGGAAGCGCTCTCCCATCTGAAGCGGTTCGACTTCGACCCGCCGGCGGCCTCCTTCGACGCCGCATTCGGCGGCGATCGGTAGCCCTCGGGGCTGCATGCACGCAGGTCGGCGCCTGGTGGCGGCAACGCCACCGGGCCGGTCCGCCCTGCCCGCGAGCGGCTTTGTCCTCTCGCGGTGAAAAGTTCGACAGCACCGACGCACAAGGGCTTTCGGGCATGGACGAACCCCACTACGGTCCCTGTGTGGCTGATGTGTACATGACGTAACTGTGAAACGCGACCAGCGTGACGGCGCACGCCGGTCCCCGGACAACCCGCACACCCGGCCCTACTCCGGAGGACACCCGTGCACAGAAAACGACTCCGAACCAGGAAGTCACTCGCCCTGCTCACCGTCGGACTCCTCGCCCTCGGCACCCCCCAGGTCCTCGCCGCCCAAGCGGACGACACCGCCGCCGCGGCAGCCGAGGAGTTCCAGCAGATCACCCTCGCCAAGGGCGGCGAAGAAGTCGGCGAACCCATGTCGCTCGCCGTACTCCCCGACCGCAGCGTCCTGCACACCTCACGAGGCGGCGAACTGCGCCGCACCGACGCCGCCGGCAACACCAAGGTCATCGGCACCATCCCCGTCTACTCCCACGACGAGGAAGGCCTCCAGGGCATCGGACTCGACCCCGACTTCGCCCGGAACAAGGCCATCTACCTCTACTACGCCCCGCCGCTCACCACCCCCGCGGGCGACGCCCCCGAAAACGGCACCGCCGCCGACTTCGCCAAGTACGACGGCGTCAACCGACTCTCCCGCTTCACGCTGAAGGCCGACGGAACCCTCGACAACGCCAGCGAGAAGAAGGTCATCGACATCCCCGCCACCCGCGGCATCTGCTGCCACGTCGGCGGCGACATCGACTTCGACGCCCAGGGCAACCTCTACCTGTCGACCGGCGACGACTCCAACCCCTTCGCCTCCGACGGCTTCACCCCCATCGACCAACGCCCCGGCCGCAACCCCGCGTTCGACGCCCGAAGGACCTCCGGCAACACCAACGACCTCCGCGGCAAGATCCTCCGCATCAAGGTCGCCGACGACGGCTCCTACACCGTCCCCGACGGCAACCTCTTCGCACCCGGCACCGACAAGACCCGCCCCGAGATCTACGCCATGGGCTTCCGCAACCCCTTCCGCTTCAGCGTCGACAAAGCCACAGGCGTGCTCTACGTCGGCGACTACGGCCCCGACGCCGGCGCCGCCGACCCCACACGCGGACCCGCCGGCCAGGTCGAGTTCGCCCGCATCACCAGGCCCGGCAACTTCGGCTGGCCCTTCTGCACCGGCAAGAACGACCCCTACGTCGACTACGACTTCGCCACCAAGGTCTCCGGCGCCACCTTCGACTGCGCCGCGCCCAAGAACGACTCCCCGTACAACACCGGCCTCGTCGACCTCCCGCCCGCCGAACCCGCCTGGATCCCCTACAACGGCGGCTCCGTACCCGAGTTCGGCACCGGATCCGAATCACCCATGGGCGGACCCGTCTACCGCTACGACGCCGACTCCACCTCCCCGGTGAAGTTCCCGGAGTCGTACGACGGCGACTTCTTCGCCGGCGAGTTCGGCCGCCGCTGGATCAAGCGCATCGAACAGGGCGCCGACGGCGCCGTCCAGTCCATCAACTCCGTCCCCTGGACCGGCACCCAGGTCATGGACATGGCCTTCGGCCCCGACGGAGCGCTGTACGTCCTCGACTACGGCACCGCCTGGTTCGGCGGCGACCACAACTCCGGCCTCTACCGCATCGAGAACGCCACCGGAGGCCGCTCCCCGGCCGCCGAAGCGAGCGTCGACAAGACCTCCGGCAAGGCACCGCTCAGGGTCGCCTTCTCCTCCGCCGGAACCACCGACGCGGACGGCGACGCCCTCACCTACAGCTGGGACTTCGGCGACGGCGGCACATCGACCGCCGCCAACCCCACCTACACCTACCGCACGAACGGCACCTACACGGCCACCGTCACCGCGAAGGACCCGAGCGGCCGCACCGGCTCCGCATCCGTCCACGTCGTCGTCGGCAACACCGCACCCAAGGTGACCCTCGAACTCCCCTCGGAAGGAGCCCTCTTCGGCTTCGGCGACGAGATCCCCTTCAAGGTGACCGTCACCGACCCGGAAGACGGCACCATCGACTGCGCCAAGGTCAAGGTCACCTACATCCTCGGCCACGACAGCCACGGCCACCCCATCACCTCCGCCAACGGCTGCACCGGCACCATCAAGACCTCCGCCGACGGTGGCCACGACGACGACGCCAACATCTTCGCCGTCTTCGACGCCGAATACACCGACGGCGGAGGCGGCGGCCAGGCCGCCCTCACCACCCACGACCAGGCCAAACTCCAGCCCCGCCACCGCCAGGCCGAGCACTTCGACGCCCAGAACGGCATCGCCGTCATCGACAAGGCACCGGCGAACGGCGGACGGACCGTCGGCGACATCAACGACGGCGACTGGATCTCCTTCAAGCCCTACAACCTGAGCGGATCCACCAAACTCACCGCCCGCGTCTCCTCCGGCGGCGCAGGCGGCTTCCTCGAAGTCCGCACCGGATCACCCACCGGCACCCTCCTCGGCTCCGCACCCGTCCCCGTCACCGGCGGCTGGGAGACCTTCCAGGACATCGACGTACCCCTGCGAAGCGTGCCCCGCAAGACCACCGAACTCTTCCTCGTCTTCAAGGGCGGCACCGGCGCCCTCTACGACGTCGACGACTTCACCCTCTCCAACAGCCCCGTCGACCGCACCGCCAAGCGGGTCCTCGTCTTCTCCCGCACCGCCGGATTCCGGCACGACTCCATCGCCTCCGGCATCACCGCACTCAAGGAACTCGGCGCCGGCAGCAACATCACCGTCGACGCCACCGAAGAACCCCGCCAGTTCACCACCAACAACCTCGCCCGCTACGACGCCGTCGTCTTCCTCTCCACCACCGGCGACGTCCTCAACGCCGAACAGCAGACCGCCTTCGAGAACTACGTCTCCACCGGCGGCGGCTACATGGGCATCCACGCCGCCGCCGACACCGAGTACGACTGGGAGTTCTACGGCGGACTCGTCGGCGCCCACTTCGCCTCCCACCCGCAGATCCAGCCCGCCACCGTCCGCGTCGAGGACCACGACCACCCCGCCACCGCCCACCTCGACGGCCCCTGGCAGCGCACCGACGAGTGGTACAACTACCGCACCAACCCGCGCGGCCAGGCCCGCGTCCTCGCCACCCTCGACGAGACCACCTACCAAGGCGGCACCATGAAGGGCGACCACCCCATCGCCTGGTGCAAGTCCTACGGCGGCGGCCGCTCCTTCTACACCGGCGGCGGCCACACCAAGGAGTCCTACACCGAAGCGGCCTTCCGCCAGCACCTCCTCGGCGGACTGCGCTACGCCGCCGGCCAGGTCACCGCCGACTGCCGGCCCCAGACCGGCTACCGCGACCTCTTCAACGGAGAGACCCGCGAAGGCTGGAAGCAGGCCGGACCCGGCAGCTTCGACGTCACCGACGGCGAACTGCGCTCCGTCGGCGGCATGGGCATGCTCTGGTACCAGGCCAAGGAGTTCTCCTCCTACTCCCTCAAGCTCGACTGGAAGGCCGCCGGAGACGACAACTCCGGGATCTTCGTGGGCTTCCCGGCCTCCGACGACCCCTGGTCCGCCGTCAACAAGGGCTACGAGATCCAGATCGACGCGACCGACGCCGCCGACCGGACCACCGGAGCCGTCTACGGCTTCAAGTCCGCCAACCTCAAGGCACGCGACGCCGTGCTGCGACCGCCCGGCCAGTGGAACAGCTACGAGATCCGCGTGCAGGGCGAACGGCTCCAGGTCTTCCTCAACGGAGTGAAGATCAACGACTTCACCAACACCGACCCGGTCCGCAGCCTGAAGGACGGCCACATCGGCATCCAGAACCACGGCGCCGACGACCAGGTCTCCTTCCGCAACATCCAGCTCAGGGAGCTCGCCCCGTAGAGCTCCCGCACAGCCGGCGGCGGGCGGGGTGGCGCCGTACCCCCCGCCCGCCGTCTCCACCACCGTCCCAGGGAGGCAGGGCCGTGACCACAGGAACACACACGGGAGCCGGAACGCGCACGGGAGTCTGGTTCATCGGAGCGAGAGGCTCCGTGGCCACCACGGCCGTGGCCGGCTGCGCCGCGGCCACGGCCGGCCTGCACCCACCGACCGGCATGGTGACCGAGACCGACACCTTCACGACCGCGGGCCTGCCACCGCTCGCCTCCCTCGTCTTCGGCGGACACGACACGGCGGCGTGTCCGCTCCCCAAACGGGCCGAGGCACTCACCGCCGCGGGCGTCCTCCCGCACGGCCTCGCCACCGCCGTCACGGCCGAACTCGCCGCCGCCGACACGGAGATCCGCCCCGGCGGGCCACTGCCCGGCGACACCCGCGAAGAGCGCGAACTCATCCGCTCATTCGCCGCAGACATGACAGACTTCCGGAACCGGCTGGCATTGAAACGAGTCGTCGTCGTCAATGTGGCCTCTACGGAGCCGGCGTCGGGGGGCGCCGGGCTCCCACCCAGCTCCCTCTACGCCGCCGCCGCCCTGCGCGCCGGCTGCCCCTACGTCAACTTCACCCCCTCCACCGGACTGCGCCACCCCACCCTCACCACCACCGTCGAGGCGAGCGGCCTTCCCCACGCGGGACGCGACGGCAAGACCGGCCAGACACTCCTGCGCTCCGTCCTCGCCCCGATGTTCCTCCAACGCGCCCTGACCGTGCGGGCCTGGTCCGGCACCAACCTCCTCGGTGGCGGCGACGGCGCCGCCCTCGCCGACCCGGCCGCCGCCGCGGCCAAGAACGCCGGCAAGGAACGCGTCCTCGCGGACATCCTCGGCCGAGCCCCGGAAGGCCAGGTCCACATCGACGACGTCCCCGCCCTGGGGGAGTGGAAGACAGCCTGGGACCACGTCGCCTTCGAGGGCTTCCTCGGCTCCCGCATGACCCTCCAGACCACCTGGCAGGGCTGCGACTCCGCCCTCGCCGCGCCTCTGGTGCTCGACCTGGCCCGGCTGACGGCACGCGCCCACGAGAGGGGCCTGACGGGCCCTCTGGAGGACCTGGCCTTCTACTTCAAGGACCCGGAGGGCGAGGCTCCCGCCGCGCTGGCGGACCAGTACGCGCGACTCCTGGCCTTCGGCGCCCGCCTGGGGGAGGCACGGTGAGCGGACGCCTCGCCCCGTGGGCGGAACTGCTGCGCGTCTCCGCCCTGTTCACCGTGCCCGGGGACGCCCTCGCGGGCGCGGCGGCCACCGGCCTGCGACCGAACCGGTCCACTCTGCTGGCCATCGGCTCCTCCCTCTGCCTGTACGAGGCCGGCATGGCCCTCAACGACTGGGCCGACCGCGCCGAGGACGCCGTCGACCGCCCCCACCGCCCGATCCCCTCCGGCCGCATCACCCCCCGAGCGGCCCTCACCGCCTCGGCCGCGCTGACCGCCGCCGGCCTCGGCCTCGCCGCCCGCGCGGGCCGCCCGGCGCTCACGGTCGCCACCGCCCTCGCCGCCACCGTCTGGGCCTACGACCTCCACCTCAAACACACCCCGGCAGGGCCCGCGGCGATGGCGGGGGCACGGGCGCTGGACCTCCTCCTCGGCACGGTCGCGACCTCCACCGGGGGGCCCTCCCCCTCCCCCTCCCCCCACCCTCCCCTCCGCCCCTCCCGCCCGCCGCGGGAAGCGCTGCGCTCGGCCGCGCTCCTGGGCGCGCACGTCTACGGGGTCACCACGGTCTCCCGCCACGAGGCACAGGGAGGCTCGACCCGGACCCCGCTGCTGGCCCTCGCCACCACCCTGGCGCTGGCCGCCGAAGCCACCCGCACCGCCAAGGCATGCCCCCTCGTGACCGCCGTGCTCGCCGCCGCCTACGCCCACACCCCGGCCACCCCGCTCCTCCACGCGGCCCTCAACCCGTCCCCTCCCCTCACCCAGCGCTCCGTCGGCGCCGGCATCCGTGCCGTGATCCCCCTCCAGGCCACCCTCGCCGCCCGGGCCGGCGCACCCCGCACCGCACTCGCGCTCCTCTGCCTCACCCCGCTCGCCCGCGCCCTCGCCCGGAAGGTGAGCCCCACATGACCCACCAACCCCCCGGACTCCGCCTCGGCTACGGCACCAACGGCCTCACCGACCTCCGCCTCGACGACGCCCTCGCCCTCCTCGCCGACCTCGGCTACGACGGCGTCGGTCTCACCCTCGACCACATGCACCTGGACCCCCTCGCCCCCGACCTGGCCGCCCGGACCGCCCGACTGGCCCGCCGCCTGGGATCACTCGGCCTCGAAGTCACCGTCGAGACAGGCGCCCGCTACGTCCTCGACCCACGCCGCAAGCACGCCCCCTCCCTCCTCGACGCCGACCCCGACGCCCGCGCCGCCCGCACCGACCTCCTCCTCCGCGCCGTCCGCGTCGCCGCCGACCTCGGCGCCCACGCCGTCCACTGCTTCAGCGGCATCACCCCCGCGGCCGCCTCCGAGCCGACCGCCTGGAAGCGCCTCGCCGCATCCCTCACCCCCGTCCTCGAAGCAGCGGACTCCGCCGGCGTCCCGCTGGCCGTCGAACCCGAACCCGGTCACCTCCTCGCCACCCTCGACGACTTCCACACCCTGCGCGGCCTCCTCGGCGACCCGGACCCCCGCCTCCTCGGCCTCACCCTCGACATCGGCCACTGCCAGTGCCTGGAGTCCGCCTCCCCGGCCGACTGCGTCCGTGCCGCCGCCCCGTGGCTGCACCACGTCCAGATCGAGGACATGCGCCGCGGCGTCCACGAGCACCTCCCGTTCGGCGACGGAGAGATCGACTTCCCGCCCGTCCTCACGGCCCTCGCCGAACTCACCGCCGCCGGCTACCCGGGCCTGACCGTCGTCGAACTGCCCCGCCACTCCCACGCCGGCCCCGAACTCGCCCGCTCCTCCCTCTCGTTCCTCCGCGACCAGCCCGCCCCACGGGAGGCCCCGGCATGATGACCGACTCCGCCCGCGCCTGGCTCGACGAGGCCCTCACCGCCGCCACGGCCCACACCGCACTCTGGGAGCTGCGCTTCGCGTCCGCCGGCCGGCACTGCGGCGCCGAGCACGCCGACTCCGCCCGCGTCCTCCTCCTCAAGGCGGCCCACGCCGACACGGCCGTCCTCACCCGCCTCTACCACCAGGGCTCCACCGCCGAACGACGCGCCGTCCTCCTCGCCCTCCCCTCACTCGTCAGCGGGCCGGAGGCACTGCCTCTGATCGAGGACGCGCTGCGCACCAACGACACCACCCTGTTCTCCGCCGCCCTCGGCCCCTACGCCGCCTCCCATCTCGCCCCGCACTCCTGGCGCCACGCCGTCCTGAAGTGCCTCTTCACCGGCGTCCCCGTCGACGTCGTCGCCGGCCTGTCCCACCGGGCCCGCGGTGACCGCGAACTCGCCCGGATGCTCACCGACTACGCCGCCGAACGCACCGCCGCCGACCGCCCCGTCCCCGCCGATCTCGACCGCGTCCTCGCCCTCACCGCCCCCACCGAGGAGTCCTGATGCGCATCTTCGACCCCCATATCCACATGTCCTCGCGCACCACCGACGACTACCGGGCGATGTACGACGCCGGAGTGCGCGCCCTGGTCGAGCCCTCCTTCTGGCTCGGCCAGCCCCGCACCTCACCCGCCTCGTTCTTCGACTACTTCGACTCCCTCCTCGGCTGGGAGCCCTTCCGTGCCGCCCAGTACGGCATCGCCCATCACTGCACCCTCGCCCTCAACCCCAAAGAGGCCAACGACCCCCGCTGCACCCCCGTTCTCGACGCCCTGCCCCGCTACCTCGTCAAGGACAACGTCGTCGCCGTCGGCGAGATCGGCTACGACTCCATGACCCCGGCCGAGGACAGCGCCCTCGCCGCCCAGCTGCAGCTCGCCGCCGACAACGGCCTGCCCGCCCTCGTCCACACCCCCCACCGCGACAAGCTGGCCGGCCTGCGCCGCACCCTCGACGTCGTCCGCGAGTCCGCACTCGCACCCGACCGGGTCCTCCTCGACCACCTCAACGAGACCACCGTCAAGGAGGCCGCCGACAGCGGCGCCTGGCTCGGCTTCTCCATCTATCCCGACACGAAGATGGACGAGGACCGCATGGTCGCCGTCCTCAAGGACCACGGGCTCGAGCGCGTCCTCGTGAACTCGGCCGCCGACTGGGGCAAGAGCGATCCGCTCAAGACCCGCAAGGTCGGAGACGCCATGCTCGCCGCCGGATTCTCCGACGACGACGTCGACCAGGTGCTCTGGCGCAACCCCGTCACCTTCTACGGCCTCAGCGGCCGCCTCCGTCTCGACCCCCCTTCACCCGACACGTCCCACCAGGGCAACTCCATCCTCCGCGGCGGGGAATGAGGCGAGCCCGCCGATGCGCTTCCGCCACCCCGACGGCTCCACCGTCCACCTCGCCTACTGCACCAACGTCCACCCCGCCGAGACCCTCGAAGGCGTCCTCGCCCAGCTCCGCGACCACTGCGAACCCGTCCGCCGCCGTCTCGGCCGCGACCGGCTCGGCATCGGCCTCTGGCTCGCCCGGGACGCCGCCCGCTCGCTGATCACCGACCCGGCCTCCCTGCGCGCACTGCGCGCCGAGATCGACCGCCGCGGCCTCGAGGTCGTCACCCTCAACGGCTTCCCGTACGAGGGGTTCGGCGCCGAAGAGGTCAAGTACCGCGTCTACCAGCCGGACTGGACCCGCCCCGAACGTCTCGCCCACACCACCGACCTGGCCCGTCTCCTCGCCGCCCTCCTTCCCGACGACATCACCGAGGGCACCATCTCCACGCTGCCGATCGCCTGGCGCACCCCCTTCGACTCCCGGGCCGCGGACACCGCCCGCACCGCCCTGACCACTCTCGCCGAACGCCTCGACGCCCTTGAGGAACTCACCGGGAAATCCGTCCGCATCGGACTCGAACCGGAACCCGGCTGCACCGTCGAGAGCACCGCGGACGCGATCGCCCCGCTCACCGCCCTCTCAAGCCCCCGCATCGGCGTCTGTGTCGACACCTGCCATCTCGCCACCTCCTTCGAAGACCCGCACGCCGCTCTGGACGCCCTCGGCTCGGCCGGCATCCCCGTCGTCAAGACCCAGCTCTCCGCAGCACTGCATGCCGAACACCCCCATCTCCCCGAGGTCCGCGCCGCGCTCGCCGAGTTCGCCGAACCCCGCTTCCTCCATCAGACCCGCACCCGGACCGCCGCCGGTCTCCGCGGCACCGACGACCTGCCCGAAGCCCTCGCGGGCCGCTCGCTCCCCGACGGCGCCCCCTGGCGCGCGCACTTCCACGTCCCCCTCCACGCCCCACCGGCGCCCCCGCTCACCTCCACCCTTCCGGTACTCAGGTCTGCCCTCGCCCTGCTCGTGGGCGGCCCCCGCCCGCGGACCCATCACCTGGAGGTCGAGACCTACACGTGGCAGGCACTTCCGGCCGACCGGCGTCCCCGCACCCGCGCCCGCCTCGCCGACGGCATCGCAGCCGAACTCACCCTGGCCCGTGACCTGTTGAGCGACCTCGGCCTCAAGGAACTCCCATGACCAGCCCCCGGAGCGACACCCGACCCACCCCCCTCCTGGTCCTCGACGTCGTCGGTCTCACCCCCCGTCTCCTGGAGCACATGCCCCACCTCCAGGCTCTCGGCCGGACCGGATCGCAAGCGGCTCTCTCCACCGTCCTGCCGGCCGTCACCTGCACCGCCCAGTCCACCTTCCTCACCGGCACCCTCCCTTCCGAACACGGCATCGTCGCCAACGGCTGGTACTTCCGCGACCTCGGCGACGTCCTCCTCTGGCGCCAGCACAACGGCCTCGTCTCCGGCGACAAACTCTGGGACGCCGCCCGACGCGCCCACCCCGGCTACACCGTGGCCAACATCTGCTGGTGGTACGCCATGGGCGCCGACACCGACATCACCGTCACCCCCCGTCCCGTCTACTACGCCGACGGCCGAAAGGAACCCGACTGCTACACCCGGCCCCCGGCCCTCCACGACGAACTCACCGACAAGCTCGGCACCTTCCCCCTCTTCCACTTCTGGGGCCCGGGCGCGGACCTGGTCTCCAGCCGATGGATCATCGACGCCACCCGCCACATCCTGCGCACCCGCCGCCCCGACCTCGCCCTCTGCTACGTCCCACACCTCGACTACGACCTCCAGCGGTACGGCCCCGACGACCCGCGGTCCTTCCGGGCCGCGGCCGAACTCGACACCGCCCTCGCACCCCTCCTCGACGACGCCCGCGCCGAAGGCCGGACGGTCGTCGCCCTCTCCGAGTACGGCATCACCCGTGTGAACCGGCCCGTCGACATCAACCGGGCCCTGCGCCGAGCCGGCCTCCTCGAGGTCCACACCCAGGACGGCATGGAGTACCTCGATCCGATGGCCTCCCGGGCCTTCGCGGTCGCCGATCACCAACTCGCCCATGTGTACGTCCGACGCCCCGAAGACCTCGACGTCGTCCGAGAGGCCCTCGCCGGACTGCCCGGCATCGAGCGACTCCTCGACGACGAGGGCAAGAAGGAGCACGGCCTCGACCACCCCCGGTCCGGGGAGCTCGTCGCCCTCGCCGAACCCGACGCATGGTTCACGTACTACTACTGGCTCGACGACGCGATGGCACCGGACTTCGCGCAGCTCGTCGAGATCCACCGCAAACCCGGCTACGACCCCGTCGAGCTGTTCATGGACCCGCTCGACCCGTACGTACGGATCAAGGCGGCGAAGGCGATCGCCCGCAAGAAGCTCGGCATGCGCTACCGGCTGGCGGTGGTCCCCCTCGACCCCTCACCTATTCGCGGCAGCCATGGCCGCCTCCCCACGAGCGATGACGAAGGTCCGCTCATTCTGTGCTCCACCCCCCGCGCTGTAAGCGGCCGCGTCGCGGCCACCGATGTGAAGTCCCTCTTGCTCCACCTGGCCGGTCTTCACTGACCGGACTCCAGTGAAGCAGACCCGTCCGACAACAAGGAGTTATCCACAGATGAGCCGCACCCGCCGCACCCCCGCCGACCCGGAGCTCGCCCACAAGCTCAGCAGACGGAACATGCTGGGCGTCGCCGCCGGCGCGACCGCCGCGGCCCTCCTCGGCGCGACCGCCCCCACCGCCACGGCCGCGGAAGCCGCACCCGGCACCGCGGCCGCCGACCGGGGTCACGGCCGGGGCCGCCCCGTCATGCCCCCGGGACGCCTCGGCATCCAGCTCTACTCCCTGCGCGACAAGGTGGCCACGCTCGGCTTCGCCGCCGTCTTCGCCGAGCTGCAGAAGTACGGATACGACGAGGTCGAGTTCGCCGGCTACAGCCAGGGCTCGGCCGGCCCCATCACCCTCGCCCAGCTGAAGCGGCTCACCCGCGACAACGGTCTGCGCGGCATCGGAAGCCATGTCGGCTACTACTCCTCCGACCCCAACGCGTACACCTTCGCCCAGAACCTCGACCAGGTCCTCGACGACGCCCAGGCCCTCGGTCTCCCGCACATCGGGACCGCCTCGGGCCCGTGGCGCTACGGGGCCACCGTCGACGGCTGGAAGCGCTGCGCCGAGGAGTTCAACCACTACGGCGCCGAGGCGAAGAAGCGCGGCATGAAGTTCTACCAGCACAACCACGCCGAGGAGTTCTCCTTCGCCACCGACCGGCCGAACGTCCGCCTCTACGACGTCCTGCTCGCCGAGACGGACCCCGATCTCGTCCACCTCGAGATGGACATCTACTGGGCGTACGCCGCCCAGTTCCGCTTCTCCCGTCGCGTCGACGGCACCCCGGCGCCCTTCGACCCGCTGGACTACGTACTGGACCAGCCGCACCGCTATCCGCTCTTCCACGTCAAGGACGGCGAACGCGACGACTCCGTCCGCGACGGCTACCGCATGGCGGACGTCGGGGACGGAGACATCGACTACCGGCGCTTCATCTCGGCGGTGAACCGCACCCAGCACGGCTACCGCTCCCACCACTGGCAGGCCGAACACGACAACCCGGTCGAGTCGTTCGCCTTCGCCCGCAAGTCCGGCGCGCACCTCCACTCCCTGCGCGAGAAGGACTGCTGACCCAGGCGGCCACCGCGCTCACGCGTCCCGGCTGATCGGCCGCGGGTTCGCCGCCACCCGGCGGGCCCGCGGCCTTCCCGGCGGATGCAGGAAGATCGCCACGAATCCGGCGAACAGCGAGATCGACCCGGCCAGCAGGAACGCGCCCGAGTAGTCCCAGGCCGAGACCACGACCGCGCCCATGCCCGAGCCGAGCAGCCCGGACACCAGCTTGGAGCTGTAGACCAGACCGTAGTTGGAGGCGTTGTTGTTCTCCCCGAAGTAGTCGGCCGTCATCGCCGCGAACATCGGGAAGATCGCGCCGCCACCGAAGCCGGAGATGCTGGAGAACACCAGGAACAGCGGGAGATTGTGGATCGTGCCGGACCAGAGGATTCCGTATTGGGCGAGCCCGAGGACGATACAGACGAAGATGAGGCACTGCTTGCGGCCGTAGCGGTCGGAGAGCCAGCCGATCACGCCCCGCCCGGTGCCGTTCACGATCGCCTTCAGCGACATCGCGGTCGCCACGATCCCGCCCGCGAAGCCCGCCTCGTCACCGAACGGGACCTGGAAGGCGATCCCGAAGATGTTGACGCCCGACGTGCACAGCAGACAGAACCACATCAGCGCGACCCGCCCGGTCCGCCAGGCCTCGATCGGCGTGTACTGCTTCACCGCCGGCGGGTTCTTCTCCAGCGCCCGGCGCGCCCGTGGGTCGTCCGGCTTCCGCAGCGGATCCACCGTGTCCGGCCACCAGTTCTTCGGCGGGTCCTGGAAGAAGTATCCGGCCACCGCGACCATCGCGGCCAGGAAGAGCCCGACGGCCACCAGCACCCAGCGGAAGTTCGTCAGGTCCATGTAGCCGGTGAAGATGAAGACGAACGGCACGGAGCCGTACGCGAAGCCGCCGTTGACGAACCCCGTCTTGCCGCCCTTCCGCTCCGGGTACCACTTGCCGACCATGTTGACGCAGGTCGCGTAGACCATGCCCGCGCCCATGCCGCTGAACATGCCGAAGCCGACGTACGCGACGATCACATGGGGCGCGTACGCGAGGGAGACGTAGCCGAGCAGGGTGCCGACGGCGCCGAGCATCATCGCCCAGCGGGCCGGCAGTTTCCCGCTTTCGCGCAGCTTGCCGGCCGGGAAGGCGACGGCTGCCTGGAAGAACACCCAGACCCCGAGCATCCAGAAGATGTGCGCGCTGCTCCAGCTGTGCGCGGTGTGCAGGGTCTCCTCGGCGGAGGCGAACGCGTACTCCGCCGAGCTGATGCCCATCATGCCCACCCAGGGCAGGATGACCATCCACTTGCGTTTGCGGCCCATCAGGTCGATGTCGGTCTCGCCGAGCCGGTACGTGCGGCCGTTGGCGTCCGTCACCTCCCTGTAAGGGAGGGTAGTGGTGATGTCGGTTGTCGTCATGGAGATCGAACCCCTTGCGTGGAAGAAGTCTGGCCAGCGCCCCCTGTCCGTTCCCTTCGCACCGGGGCCCGCGGCGAGCGGCCACCGCGAGCCCCGTGGTTCGAGCTGTCGCTCAGCTCATCGACCGCCTCCCAACGCCGTCCTCGCCGAGAAGCCCGGCCGCCCGGGCCCACCGGTACTTCGCACCGAGCACGGCCACGGGCCGCTCGGTCGTGTACGGATAGGCCACGACGCCGCGTTCGAAGAGGTACTGGCAGGCCTCCTCGACCTCGACGTCGCCGGCCAGCGATGCCACCACCGGCTTCTCGATGCCCCGCCCACGGAACTCCGCCACCACGCGCGCGGTGAGCTCGGCGAAGACCATCGGGGGAGTGACGATGGTGTGCCAGTAGCCCAGGACGAGCGCGTGGATCCGGGGGTCCTCCAGGCCGAGCCTGATGGTGGCCTCGTACGTCGACGGCGGTTCGCCGCCCGTGATGTCGATGGGGTTGCCCGACGCCCCGAAGGGCGGGATGAACGCCTTGAAGGCGGCGTCCAGGTCGTCCGGGATCTCCATCAGCCGCAGTCCGTTGTCGACGATCGCGTCCGACAGCAGCACCCCCGACCCGCCGGCGCCGGTGATGACGACGACGTTGTCCCCCTGCGGGGCCGGCAGGACGGGCAGGGCCCGGGCGTACTCCAGCATGTCGCTGAGCCCCGGGGCCCGGATCACCCCGGCCTGCCGCAGGATGTCGTCGTACACCGCGTCGTCACCGGCGAGTGCGCCCGTGTGCGAGCCGGCCGCCCGGGCCCCGGCGCTGGTCCGCCCCGCCTTGAGGACGACCACCGGCTTCTTCGGGACGGTCCGACGGGCCGCCTCGACGAAGGCCCGCCCGTCCTTGAGGTCCTCCAGGTGCATCGCGATGCACTCGGTGCGGGGGTCCTCGCCGAACCAGATCAGCAGATCGTCCTCGTCGATGTCCGACTTGTTGCCGAGACCGACGATCGCCGACACACCCGTCCGCGTGGTGCGGGCGAAGCCCAGGATCGCCATGCCGATCCCGCCCGACTGCGAGGTCAGCGCCACGCCACCCTTGACGTCGTACGGGGTGCAGAAGGTGGCGCACAGGTCCTGCCAGGTCGAGTAGTACCCGTAGATGTTGGGGCCGAGGAGCCGGATTCCGTACCGCTCCGCCACGGCGACGATCTCGTCCTGGAGCGCGTGCTCGCCGGTCTCGGCGAAGCCGGACGGAATGAGCACCGCGTTGGGAATGCCCTTGCGACCCACCTCCTCCAGCGCCGACGCCACGAACGGAGCGGGGATCGCGAAGACCGCCACATCCACCTCACCGGGAACGTCCGTGACACTCTTGTACGCCTTGCGGCCCAGAATGTCATCGGCCCGGGGGTTCACCGGATGGATCTCGCCGGGGAACCCGCCGTCGATGAGGTTGCGCATCACCGAATTGCCGATCTTTCCCCGCTCGTTGGAGGCCCCGATCACGGCCACCGACGCCGGCTGCATCAGCCGACGCATCGACCGCAGGATCTCCTCGCGGCCGAACGTCCGGCGTGGCGTCGGGACTTCGGTGGCGAGGATGATGCGGATGTCGGCCGCCGTCGCGCCCTCGGATGTGGCGATCACCGGGTTCAGGTCGACCTCGGCGATCTCCGGGAAGTCGGTGACCAGTTGGGAGACGCGCCGGATCTGTTCGGCGAGCGCCCACCGGTCCACCGCCGGCGCCCCGCGCACTCCGCGCAGGATCTCGGCCGCCCGGATCGAGTCGAGCATCGACGCCGCCTCGTCGGCGGTGACCGGGGCGAGCCGGAAGGTGACGTCCTTCAGCACCTCCACCAGCACCCCGCCGAGCCCGAACGCGACGACCTTCCCGAAGGCGGGGTCGGTCACGGCGCCGACGATGACCTCCTGGCCCGGTGGCAGCATCTGCTGCACCTGCACGCCGTCGATGCGCGCGTCCGGAGCGTAGGCCCTGGCGCTCTCGACGATCCGGCAGAACGCCTCACGGACCTGGGCCGCGCCCTCGACCCCGACGACGACACCGCCCGCGTCGGTCTTGTGCAGGATGTCGGGGGAGACGATCTTCAGGACCACCTTGCCGCCGAGCCGGTGGGCCTGTGCCACCGCCTCGTCGACGTCCCGGGCGAGCGCCTCGCCGGGCACGGCGATGCCGTACGCGTCGGCGATCGTCTTGCCTTCGGGGGCGGTGAGCGCCGTGCGCCCGTCCGCTCGTACGGCATCGAGCAGTTCGCGTACCGCCCGCTGGTCGAAGCTGTGCGTCGTCACTAGATCACCCCACTCGTCTTCAGCAGCCGCAGCTCCTCGTCGCCGAGACCGAGTTCGCCGATGTAGACCTCTTCGTTGTGTTCGCCGAGCAGCGGTGACGTGATCACGTCGACGGGGGAGTCGGAGAGCTTGAGCGGGGAGCCGACCGTGGTGAAGCTGCCGCGCTCGGGGTGGGGGACCTCGACCACCATCTCGTTGGCGACCAGCGAGGCGTCCTCGATGATCTCCTTGGTGGACAGGATCGGACCGCACGGGATGCCGCGTGCGTTCAGCAGCTCCAGCACCTGCCACTTGGGCAGGGTCGAGGACCACTCCTCGATGAGCTGGAACATCTTGGGGAGCTTGGGCAGCCGGGCCTCCGGCGTCGCCCACTCCGGGTCCTCGGCGAGCTCGGGCCGGCCGATCAGCTCCGAGATCGGGGACCAGCCGACGGGCTGGACGATGACGTACACGTAGTCGTTCGGACCGCCGGGGGCGCAGCGCACCGCCCAGCCCGGCTGGCCGCCGCCGGAAGCGTTACCCGAACGAGGGACTTCCTCGCCGAAATCTTCGTTGGGATACTCGGAGAGCGGTCCGTGGGACAACCTCTGCTGGTCCCGCAGCTTCACCCGGCACAGATTCAGTACCGCGTGCTGCATCGCGACGTTCACCCGCTGCCCCCGCCCGGTGTTCTCGCGCTGGAAGAGCGCCGCCAGGATCCCGGCCACGGCATGGACGCCGGTGCCGGAGTCACCGATCTGGGCGCCCGTCGCCAGCGGCGGCCCGTCCTCGAACCCGGTGGTGGCCATCGAGCCGCCCATGGCCTGAGCGACGACCTCGTACGCCTTGAAGTCGGTGTACGGGCCGTCCCCGAACCCCTTGATGGAGGCATAGACGATTCGCGGATTGATCTCCTGGATGCGTTCCCAGGTGAAGCCCATCCGGTCGACGGCTCCCGGGCCGAAGTTCTCGACCATGACGTCGCTGCGCCGGATCAGCTCGGTGAGGAGTTCCTTGCCGCGCTCGGTCTTGGTGTTCAGGGTGATGCTCCGCTTGTTGCAGTTGAGCATCGTGAAGTAGAGCGAGTCGACCTCCGGGATGTCCCGCAGCTGCTTGCGGGTGATGTCACCGGAGGGGGCCTCCAGCTTCACCACGTCCGCGCCGAGCCAGGCGAGCAGCTGGGTGGCGGACGGACCGGACTGCACATGCGTCATGTCGAGGACGCGGATGCCTTCAAGAGCCTTGGTGCCCTGTGTCGTGGTCATGACCGGGCCCTCCTCACTTGTACATGGTCTGGTTCATGGTTCCGGGGGCGTACGCGTCGGGGTCGACCCAGACGTTGATCAGGGACGGCAGCCCGGACTCGCGCGCTCGACGCAGTGCCGGGGCGATGTCGGCGGGGTCCCGCACCTCCTCGCCGTAACCGCCCAGCATCCGGGCGAACTCGTCGTAGTGGACGTCGCCGAGGGTGTTGCCGACCCGCTCGCGCTCCGGGCCGTACTTCTGGGCCTGGCCGTAACGGATCTGGTTCATCGAGGAGTTGTTGCCGACGATGCCGACGAAGGGCAGGTTGTAGCGGACGAGAGTCTCGAAGTCCCAGCCGGTGAGGGAGAACGCGCCGTCACCGAAGAGGGCCACCACCTCCTTGTCCGGGCGGGCCTGCTTGGCGGCCAGGACGAAGGGGACGCCCACGCCGAGCGTGCCGAGCGGTCCCGGGTCCATCCACTGCCCGGGCGACTTGGGCTGGACGACCTGACCGGAGAAGGTGACGATGTCCCCGCCGTCGCCGATGTAGATCGAGTCCTCGGTCAGGAAGTCGTTGATCTCGCTGACCAGGCGGTACGGGTGGATCGGCGAGGAGTCCGAGCGCAGCTGCGGCAGCCGCTTGTCGAGCGCGGTCTGCTCGGCGGTGCGCAGCTCCTCCAGCCATGCCTTGCGCTTGGTGGCACCGCCGTTGAGCCGGCCGCTCGCCGCCTCCGTGACCGACTTCAGGATCAGCCCCGCGTCGCCGACGATCCCGAGGTCGATGTCCCGGTTCTTGCCGACGGTCCGGTAGTCCAGGTCGATCTGGACGACGGTGGCGTCCGGGGAGAGCCGCTTGCCGTAGCCCATCCGGAAGTCGAAGGGGGTGCCGACGATGACGATGACGTCCGCGTTGGAGAAGGCGTAACGCCGGGAGAGCTGGAAGTGGTGCGGATCGCCGGGCGGCAGCGTGCCGCGCCCCGCTCCGTTCATGTACGCGGGGATGTTGAGCGTCCGTACGAGCTCGACCGCCGCGTCCGTGGCCCGGGTCGTCCAGACCTGGCTGCCCAGCAGGATCGCCGGCTTCTCGGCTCGCACGAGCAGATCGGCGAGCTTCTCGACGGCCTCGGGGTCACCGCCGCCGCGGGTGGACGCCCGGTACTGCCCGGCCTGGGGCACCCGCGCCTTCTCCACCGGGACGCTGGCGTCCAGGACGTCGCGCGGGATCTCCAGGAAGGAGGGCCCCGGCGCGCCGTGGTAGCACTCGCGGAACGCCATGGAGACCATGTCCGCCGCCCGCGCCGTGTCCGGCACCGTCGCGGCGAACTTGGTGATGGGCGTCATCATGTCGACGTGCGGCAGGTCCTGCAGCGAGCCCATCTTGTGCTGGGTGTGCGCTCCCTGGCCGCCGATCAGAAGCATGGGCGACTCGGCGCGGAAGGCATTGGCGACGCCGGTGACGGCGTCGGTGGTGCCGGGCCCCGCGGTGACGACCGCGCAGCCGGGCTTACCGGTGATCCGGGCGTAGCCGTCGGCGGCGTGCGCGGCCACCTGTTCGTGGCGTACGTCGACGACTTCGATGCCCTCGTCGACACAGCCGTCGTAGATGTCGATGATGTGGCCGCCGCAGAGCGTGTAGATGCGGTCGACGCCTTCCGCCTTGAGGGCCTTGGCGACCAGATGTCCACCGGAGATGCGTTCCTGCTGGGGCTGCTGGCTGTCGTCGGGCATGGCGAAGTCCTGTCCCTTCGTAGGGGGTTGAGGTGCTGTCGCGGTCGATTGCATACAGTCGACGAATACTGTATGAAGCTTGTTATCCCGCATCGCCCGGATGGTGTCCAGGGGGTGTGCGGCACTTTCGAGACAGGGAGCCGAGATGGACCTGTACGAGCACCAGGCAAGGGAACTCTTCAAGGGTTACGGCATCGCGGTCCCCGACGCCGCCGTGGTCGACCACCCCCGCGAGGCGCGGCACGCCGCCGAACTCCTCGGCGGACGCGTCGTCGTCAAGGCCCAGGTGAAGACCGGCGGCCGGGGCAAGGCGGGCGGTGTCAAGCTCGCGGCGGACCCCGCCGCCGCCGAGATCACCGCACGTCAGATCCTCGGCATGGACATCAAGGGCCACACCGTGCGCCGGGTGATGCTGGCCCAACCCGTCGACATCCAGGACGAGTTCTATGTGAGCTACGTCCTCGACCGGGCGGCCGGCACCTTCCTCGCCATCGCCTCCGCCGAGGGCGGCATGGACATCGAAGAGGTCGCCGCCACCCGGCCCGAGGCCGTCGCCCGCATTCCCGTCGACCCGGCCGAAGGCGTCACCGAGGCCAAGGCCGCCGAGATCGCCGCCGCGGCAGGGCTGCCGCCGGAGGCCGGGGACGTACTGCGCCGGCTCTGGCAGGTCCTCGTCCGCGAGGACGCCCTCCTCGTCGAGGTCAACCCCCTCGTCCGTACCGTCAAGGGCACGGTCCTCGCCCTCGACGGCAAGGTCACCATCGACGACAACGCCGTCTTCCGGCAGGCCCGTTGGGGCGAGACGCCCGACGTCCCGAAGGCCGAGGGCGACCCGCTGGAAGCCGCAGCAAGAGCCAGGGGCCTCAACTACGTCAAGCTCGACGGCGAGGTCGGCATCATCGGCAACGGCGCAGGACTCGTCATGTCCACCCTCGACGTCGTGGCCGGCCGGGGCGCCCGCCCCGCCAACTTCCTCGACATCGGCGGCGGCGCCTCCGCCCAGGTCATGGCCGACGGCCTCGACGTGATCCTCTCCGACCCCGACGTCCGCGCCGTACTCGTCAACGTCTTCGGCGGCATCACCGCCTGCGACGCCGTCGCCGAGGGCATAGTCCAGGCCCTCGAATCCGTGCACCTCACCAAACCGCTCGTCGTGCGCCTCGACGGCAACAACGCGGCACGCGGCCGGGCCGTCCTCGACGCCCGCGCCCACCCCCTGGTCGAACAGGTCACCACGATGGACGGCGCCGCCGCCCGCGCAGCCCAGCTCGCCACCCGCTGAAGGGAAGCAACGCCATGGCCGTCTTTCTGACCAAGGAGAGCAAGGTCCTCGTCCAGGGCATGACGGGAGCCGAGGGCATGAAGAACACCCGCCGGATGCTCGCCGCCGGCACGGATGTCGTCGGCGGGGTCAACCCGCGCAAGGCCGGCAGCTCCGTCCAGCTCGACGGACGCGCGATCCCCGTCTTCGGCTCGGTCCGCGAAGGGATGGACGCCACCGGCGCGGCCGTCACGGTCGTCTTCGTCCCGCCGCCGTTCGCGAAGGCGGCCGTCATCGAGGCCGTCGACGCGGGCATCGGCCTCGCCGTCGTCATCACCGAAGGCATCCCCGTCCACGACACCGTGGTCTTCCAGGCGCACGCCCGCGACCGTGGCACGAGGATCATCGGCCCCAACTGCCCCGGTCTCATCAGCCCCGGCCAGTCCAACGCGGGCATCATCCCCGCCGACATCGCGGCCAAGCCCGGCCGCATCGGACTCGTCTCCAAGTCCGGCACGCTCACCTACCAACTCATGTACGAGCTGCGGGAGTACGGCTTCTCCTCGGCCGTCGGCATCGGCGGCGACCCGGTCGTCGGCACGACCCACATCGACTGCCTCACCGCCTTCGAGGCCGACCCCGACACCGATCTGATCGTGATGATCGGCGAGATCGGAGGCGACGCCGAAGAGCGAGCGGCCGAGCACATCGCGGCGCACATCACCAAGCCCGTCATCGCCTACGTCGCCGGCTTCACGGCCCCCGAGGGCAAGACGATGGGCCATGCGGGCGCCATCGTCTCCGGTTCGTCCGGTACGGCCGAGGGGAAGCGGAAAGCCCTGGAAGCGGCGGGGGTACGGGTCGGCTCCACGCCCACCGAGACGGCCGGACTCGTCCTCGCCCGGCTGGCGGCCCCGGGCGCCCTCACCCACGATTGACGCGGCGCCCGCCCGCGCCACAGCCCCCGCCCCGCGCCACCGTCCAGCCCGCGCGCGCCAAAGCCCCGCCCGCACGACACCGCCCCGCCCGCACGACACCGCCCCGCCCGCGCCACAGCCGTCATACCTCCGGCCGTCGCGCCCGCCCCCAGCCATCGCACCCTCCCGCCCGACTGTGCACCGAGAGCGGAGAACCCTCCATGGCACCGACCCCGGCACCCACCCCTGACCCGTCCTCAACCCCCGCCCCAGCCCCCACCCTCCAACTCAAGCCCGGCACCGCCTGGGCCGACGCCTGGCAGCGCTGTCTGACCGCCGCCCCCGAGGCGTTCCGTGACGACAGCGTCCGCAACCTCTGGAACGGCGCCTGGCAGCCCGACGGCCGGCCGCTCCCCGCCACCAGCCCCGTGGACGGCAGCCCCATCGCCGGCCCGCCGCGCCTCGACGCCACCACCGCCCACCGGGCGGTACGCGCCTCGCTCGACCAGCACCGCGCCTGGCGGCACATCCCGCTGGCCGAACGCCGGGCCCGCGTCTCCGCCACCCTCGACGCACTCACCGCGCACCGGGAACTGCTCGCCCTCCTCCTCGTCTGGGAGATCGGCAAGCCCTGGCGGCTCGCCCAGGCCGACGTCGACCGCGCGATCGACGGAGTGCGCTGGTACGTCGACGGCATCGACCCCATGCTGACCGGCCGCGCCCCGCTGCCCGGCCCGGTCTCCAACATCGCCAGCTGGAACTACCCGATGTCCGTCCTGGTCCACGCCATGCTCGTGCAGGCGCTGGCCGGCAACGCCGTCATCGCCAAGACCCCGACCGACGGCGGACTCGCCTGCCTCACGCTCGCCTCGGCGCTCGCCGCCCGCGAGGGCATCCCGGTCACCCTGGTCAGCGGCAGCGGCGGCGAGCTCTCCGAGGCCCTCGTCCGCGCCCCGGAGATCGGCTGCGTCTCCTTCGTCGGTGGCCGCGACACCGGCGCCCGGATCGCGACCGCGGTCGCCGACCTGGGGAAGCGCCACATCCTGGAGCAGGAGGGCCTCAACACCTGGGGCATCTGGAACCACACCGACTGGCCCGCCCTCACCTCCGTGATCCCCAAACTCTTCGACTACGGGAAGCAGCGCTGCACCGCCTATCCGCGCTTCGTCGTCCAGCGGCCCCTCTTCGCCGACTTCCTCGCCGCCTACCTGCCGCCCGTCCGTGCCATCCGGTTCGGCCACCCGCTCGCCGTCGAGCACCCGCAGGACGACCTCCCCGACCTCGACTTCGGTCCGCTCATCAACGCCGCCAAGGCCAAGGAGCTCGGCGACCTGGTCTCAGAGGCCGTCGACCGGGGGGCCGTCCCGCTGCACCACGGTTCGCTCGCGGACGGCCGCTTCCTGCCGGGCCAGGACACCTCCGCGTACCTTCCGCCGGTGACGCTCCTTAACCCGCCCCCGTCCTCACCCCTCCACCACGCCGAACCCTTCGGTCCGGTCGACACGATCGTCCTGGTCGACACCGAGGCGGAGCTGCTCGCCGCGATGAACGCCTCCAACGGGGCTCTCGTCGCCACGCTCTCCACCGACGACCCGGAGACGTACGACCGACTCGCCCCGCAGATCCGTGCCTTCAAGACCGGCCACGGAAAGCCCCGGTCCCGGGGCGACCGCGAAGAGCTCTTCGGCGGGTTCGGCGCGTCCTGGCGCGGGGCCTTCGTCGGCGGCGACCTGCTGGTCAAGGCCGTCACCGAGGGGCCCGAGGGCGCGGACGGCTCCTCGGGGGAGCGGCTGCCGGGCAACTTCCCCGACTACCACTTGATGCCCTGACAGGGTCCCTTCACCCGATCCCCTGACGGTCCGTCTCCAGGGCGAAGGCCCGATCGGCCGCCTCCGGCGTCGCGCGCTCCACCAGCTGCGTGAGCAGTGCGCGGTGCCGGAGCAGGGGTGCCCTGCGTTCCTCGGGGACCAGCGACAGCAGGTCGTCGATCCCCGCGAGCATCCGCCGGGACACCTGGGGGCTGCCGGCAGCGCAGCCCCGGACCTCGGTGAACCCCAGATCCACGAGATCGGTCCATTCGGATCCGTCCTGGATCAACCGGACCGTGCCCGCGCGGTCCCGGTGCTGGACGGACCCCAGGGGGCGGTTCGCGAGCGCCGCGAGGATCTGGACGATCCGGTCGAGGCACTGCACGGCGGTCGTCGGGTCGTTGACGGCGGGGGAGAGGGCCCGCAGAGCGATGTCGGCGAGCTGCCGCAGGCCGAAGCCGAGATCCTGGTGGAACGTCCGCTCGACCCCGAGGGAGACCGCCGAGGCCAGCCGGCGCGGCACCTGCCCTCCGTGTACGGCGAGGATGCGGGTACCGGGCACCACGAAGTCCCCGATCCGGGGGACCAGCCGAAACACGACGCCGTGCCGTTGCGCGCCCCTGACGAGCCACGCCACGTTCACGTCCCGCAGCACGCCGGCGCGCCCCCGGTGCACCAGGAACTGCGTCGCTTCCCCGAGCTCGCCGACCTCGTCCCCGTACAGCGGCTGCTTCGTCAGCACGGACAGCGCCTCGGTCGTGATCCGTTCGACCACGTGCCCCACGCGCATCAGCTGCAGTGTCGTGCTCACATACGCCACGAAGAGCACCAGACTCAGCCCCACCATGAGCAGCGTCAGGAACGACTGCACCAGGGGCACGACCGTCACGTACCGGGGATCGGTCTCGCTCTCGTACGAGGTCAGCACGAGCAGCGACAGCAGGAAGGTCGACAGGAAGACGGAGAAGGTCGCCTTGGTGATCCGGCTCCGGATGAAGATCCGCACGATCCGGGGGCTGAACTGGCCGCTCGCCATCTGCACCGCGACCAGCGAGATGGAGAAGACGACACCGATGAAGGTCATCATCGCCGAGGAGATCGTCGTGACGATCGTCTTGGCGTCGTCGGAGATCCCGATCAGGTCGGAGATCTCCTCGTACGCCTCGTCGTCGCGGAGCCATCCGATGATCGCCTCGTCCAGCGTCGTCGCACCCGTCCACATCGCGAAGACGGCCAGCATCGACAGGATCGGGGCGAACCAGAACGTGTCCCGCAGGTGCTCCCGCATCGGCGACAGCATCCGGGGCCTGCGGTACGTCGACCTGCGGTACTCGGATTGGTTGCTCACCCAGGGCAGGCTAGGCGGCGCGGGTCGCCACTCCCCGTATGTGTACGGCGACACTCTGTGGGACCTCTGGCGCACCCGGACTGGATCAAGGACATCCGGCCCGCCGCACCCCACTGACCACGGGAAACGTGGGTGAAAGGCACCGCGAACCCCTGGTAGAGTTATCCATGTCGCCGCGGGGAACACCCCGAAACGACACAACACCTGGTCCGGGTGGCGGAATGGCAGACGCGCTAGCTTGAGGTGCTAGTGCCCTTTATCGGGCGTGGGGGTTCAAGTCCCCCCTCGGACACCAGAGGAAGACGAAGGCGGTCCGTGGC
>NZ_JBHWBS010000012.1:0-20874 GCF_042735655.1 Streptomyces sp. NPDC059567
CCACCCCCCGCCCCGCGGCGCGGGGGGGGCGCGCGCCCGGCGCCGCCCCGGGGGGCCCCGCGCCCGCCCCCGGGGGGGCGGGGGCGCCCCGCCTCCGTTCGAGGGTCATGTACGTGCCAATGTGGTTCAAGGTTCGTCAGCGCCTTGTGGCACGGAAGTGACCATTCCGCCACGCTCCGGGGGCGCGCGCCCGATTCGTCTGCACCCGTGCGCTCCTGCCCCGGGAACTGCCATCCTGGCCCGGAGCATCCTTCTGGGGGACACAAAAGGGGGACAAGGGGGGAACGCACATGCCTCGCTGGAAAGCCCTGCCGGACGAACTCGACCCACAGATACGCGAGTTCGCGAGTCAGCTACGACGACTGATCGACCGCAGCGGACTGAGCATCGCCGCCGTCGCGGACCGTACCGGCTACAGCAAGACCTCATGGGAGCGGTATCTCAACGGACGGCTCCTCGCGCCCCGCGGAGCCGTCGTCGCGCTCGCCGAGGTGACCGGCACCGACACCGGCCATCTCACGACGATGTGGGAGCTCGCCGAGCGCGCCTGGAGCCGCTCCGAACTGCGCCGCGACCTCACCATGGAAGCCCTGCGGATCTCGCAGGCGCGCGCCGCCCTCGGGGATCCCGGCCCCACCGCCGGGGCGAACGCCTCGACCGAGACCCGGGGCGGGAGCGGCGGCGGCCCGGCGCCCGCCCGGCGCACCACGGCCCCCGCCGGACCCGCGCCACCGGCTCCACAGCCGCCCCGGCAGCCGTCCGACCCCACCCGCCCGCGCCGCGCCGCGCTGATCCTGACCGGCGTCCTGGGCGTCCTGCTCGTCATCGCCGCGGCAGTCCTCCTCACGGACCTCGGGGGCGGTTCCACCGGAGACGACGGGAAGAAGGCCGGCGGTACGCCCACCGCGACCCCGAGCGCCCCGCCGAGCACCACCCTCCCCGCAGGGGTGAAATGCGCCGGCGCGGGCTGCGCGGGCCAGGACCCGGAGGCGATGGGATGCGGCGGCGCCTTCGCCGCCACCGTCGCCCGCGCCCGCGTCGGCACCGCCGGCCAGGTCGAGGTGAGGTACAGCCGGACGTGCGGCGCCGCCTGGGCGCGGATCACCGGGGCGGGCCCCGGTGACACCGTCCGCGTCACCGCCGCCGGTACCAGCCAGAACGCGGTCGTGGACGCCGACGCCGACGCGTACACGCCGATGGTCGCCGTGGCCAAGGGCACGGACGCGACGGCCTGCGCGACGCTCAGGAGCGGGGCGAAGGGGTGCACCGGAGAGGGATGACGGCGCCGTGGCCCGGTGCGGCGGGGGCGCCGGGCGAGCGGTGATCGCGCCGCGGCCCGGCGCGGGGGCAGTCGGGTGGCAGTGAGCCGGACCACAAGGGGGTGGGGGTTGAGCGGGTCCCGGGTCGGATAGCCTGACCGCTGGATATCTCTTCACGTCGAGACATCGGGGCGACCGATCGATCGTCGATCAAGAGGAGGTGTCCAGCATCAGGGGCAGGGACCCCCACCGCCAGCTGTCTTACGGAGATCGCCATGACCCGCACTCCCGTGAATGTCACCGTCACCGGCGCGGCCGGCCAGATCGGCTACGCGCTGCTCTTCCGCATCGCCTCCGGCCACCTGCTCGGCGCGGACGTGCCGGTCAAGCTGCGCCTCCTCGAGATCCCGCAGGGCGTCAAGGCCGCCGAGGGCACCGCCATGGAGCTCGACGACTGCGCCTTCCCGCTGCTCAAGGGCATCGACATCTTCGACGACCCGAACCAGGGCTTCGAGGGCGCGAACGTGGCCCTGCTCGTGGGCGCCCGCCCGCGCACCAAGGGCATGGAGCGCGGCGACCTGCTCGCCGCCAACGGTGGCATCTTCAAGCCGCAGGGCAAGGCCATCAACGACCACGCCGCGGACGACATCAAGGTCCTCGTCGTCGGCAACCCGGCCAACACCAACGCCCTGATCGCCCAGGCCGCCGCCCCGGACGTCCCGGCCGAGCGCTTCACCGCGATGACCCGCCTGGACCACAACCGCGCGCTCTCGCAGCTGGCGGCCAAGACCGGTGCGTCCGTCGAGGACATCAAGCGCCTCACCATCTGGGGCAACCACTCGGCGACCCAGTACCCGGACATCTTCCACGCGGAGATCGCCGGCAAGAACGCCGCCGAGGTCGTCAGCGACGAGCAGTGGCTCGCCGACACCTTCATCCCGACCGTCGCCAAGCGCGGCGCCGCGATCATCGAGGCCCGTGGCGCGTCCTCGGCCGCCTCGGCCGCCAACGCCGCCATCGACCACGTCCACACCTGGGTCAACGGCACCGCCGCGGGCGACTGGACCTCCATGGGCATCCCGTCGGACGGCTCCTACGGCGTCCCGGAGGGCCTGATCTCCTCGTTCCCCGTCACCTGCACGGACGGCACGTACGAGATCGTCCAGGGCCTGGACATCAACGAGTTCTCCCGCGCCCGCATCGACGCCTCGGTCCAGGAGCTGGCCGAGGAGCGCGACGCGGTGCGCGAGCTCGGCCTCATCTGAGCCCGAGCCCGCTGTTCCCTCTGCGCCCCCGGTCGTCCGCGACCGGGGGCGCAGTCGTGTCCACCGCTGGCCGCCTCAGCCCAGGGGTCTGAACTCGGCCAGTTCTTCCGCCAGTTCCGCGACGCCCCGCAGGGTGCGCAGCAACAGCCCGTGGCCGAAGGTGATCCGGGCCGCTCCCAGCCGCCCGAGCTCGGCGGGCGACGGCCCGTCGGGCAGCGAGAGGGCGTTGAGCGGTGCGTCGATCCCGGCGCGCAGCAGCGGGAGATGGGCTGCCGGCGCGTTGATCGGATAGACGCAGTCCGCGCCCGCCTCCGCGTAGAGCCTCGCCCGCTCGATCGCGGCGGCAGGGTCGTCCACCCCGCGCACATACGTGTCCACGCGCGCGTTCAGGAAGAGCCGCGGCCCGGCCTCCGCCCGTACCTCCGCGAGCCAGGCGGCGTGCTCCCGGGGGTCCTTGAGCCCGCCGGAGCGGCCGCTGTCCTCCAGGTTCAACCCGGCCGTCCCGGTCTCCAGGACCCGCGCCACGAGCTCTTTCGGAGCCAGGCCGTAGCCGTCCTCCAGATCGGCCGTGACCGGTACGGAGACGGCCCGTACGACCCTCGCCACGGCGGCGAACATCTCCTCGGGCGGGGTCTCGCCGTCCTCGTACCCGAGAGAGGCGGCGATCCCCGCGCTCGGTGTGGCGAGCGTGGGGAAGCCGGCCTCCTGGAAGACGCGCGCGCTGGCCGCGTCCCACGGACCCGGCACGACCAGCGGATCGTCCGCCGCGCGCCCGGAGTGGAGGGCGCGCAGCACGTCGGCGGGGGACCCGGGGGTCAATTCGCGTACTGCCCGGGGGTGTAGTGACCGGGCGTCAGGCGGGTGCTGACGCCGATGCGGTTCCAGGCGTTGATGACGGTGATGGCGGCGATGACGCGGGCGAGCTCGGTCGGGTCGAAGTGGGCCGCGGCCTTCGCGTACACCTCGTCGGGGACGAAGCCGTCGGTGAGGACGGTGACGGCCTCCGTCAGCGCGAGCGCGGCCAGTTCGCGCTCGGTGTAGAAGTGCCGCGACTCCTCCCAGGCCGACAGCTGGACGATCCGCTCGACCGACTCGCCCTCCGCCAGCGCGTCCTTGGCGTGCATGTCGATGCAGAACGCGCAGTGGTTGATCTGCGAGGCCCTGATCTTGATCAGGTGGTAGAGGGTCGGGTCGACGTCCTTCGCGGCCGCCTGCTCCAGCCGGATCATCGCCCGGTAGAAGTCCGGGACCTGCTCGGCGAGGTTGAGGCGGGGGGCATGCTCATGGGCGTATTCGGTCTTCGCGGTGTCATTGGTCGTGGTCGTCATGGTCTTCACCGTACGGCCGGGATGGCACAGGAGTATGGTCCATTTCCATGGCGAACGAGTGGGCCACTTTCGGGGCCGACCTCCATCTGGAGCTGCGGGGCACGGGGCTGCGGACGGGGCTGATGGACGCCCTGCGGGAGGCGGTGCGCAGCGGGCGCCTGGCGGCGGGCGTACGGCTGCCGTCCTCCCGCTCGCTCGCGGCGGACCTCGGGGTGGCCCGCAACACGGTCGCCGACGCGTACGCCGAGCTGGTCGCCGAGGGGTGGCTGACCGCCCGGCAGGGCTCCGGGACGCGGGTCGCCCAGCGGGCCGTGCCGCGCCGGGCGGCCGGGACGGGCGCGCGGCCCCCGGTGACCGCGGCCCGGCCTGCCGCGGCCCGGCCGACGTACGACCTGAAGCCGGGTGCGCCCGACCT
The DNA here is from genome assembly GCF_042735655.1 of Streptomyces sp. NPDC059567. Classification (NCBI taxonomy): domain Bacteria; kingdom Bacillati; phylum Actinomycetota; class Actinomycetes; order Kitasatosporales; family Streptomycetaceae; genus Streptomyces; species Streptomyces sp. NPDC059567. The sequence goes on from NZ_JBHWBS010000012.1 coordinate 4,268, forward strand.
CGCGTCGTTCCCGCGCGCCGAATGGCTCAAGGCGTCCCGGCGCGCGCTCACGGCCGCGCCCCACGAGGCGTTCGGCTACGGCGATCCGCGCGGCCGGATCGAACTGCGCACCGTGCTCGCCGAGTACCTCGCCCGGGCGAGGGGCGTCCACGCGCGGCCGGAACGGATCGTGATCTGCGCCGGGTTCGTGCACGGGCTGATGCTGATGGGTCAGGTGTTGCGCGCTCGCCGCGTGCGGGAGGTGGCGGTCGAGTCGTACGGGCTCGACGCGCACTGGGAGCTGCTGCGCCGCGCGGGGCTGCGGCTGCCCGCCCTGCCGTACGACGAACTCGGCACCAGGACCGAGGGGCTGGCCGAGATGAAGGGTGTCGGCGCGGCGCTGATGACGGCCGCCCACCAGTTCCCGCTCGGCGGCGCGCTCCACCCCGACCGGCGGGTGGCGGCGATCGACTGGGCGCGGGCCTCGGGCGGGTTCGTCCTGGAGGACGACTACGACGGGGAGTTCCGCTACGACCGCCAGCCGGTGGGTGCGCTCCAGGGCCTCGACCCCGAGCGGGTCGTCTACATGGGCACCTCCAGCAAGTCCCTGGCGCCCGGGCTGCGGCTGGCGTGGATGGTGCTTCCGGAGGGCCTGGTGGACGAGGTGGTGGCGGCGAAGGGGCGGGTGGACTGGGTGTCCAGCTCGCTGGAGCAGCTGACCTTCGCGGAGTTCCTGGCCTCCGGCGCGTACGACCGGCATGTCCGGGCGATGCGGCTGCGCTACCGGCGGCGGCGCGACGAACTGGTGGCGGCGGTGGCCGCGCACTCCCCGGAGACCCGGGTGAGCGGCATCGCGGCCGGCCTCCACGCCGTCCTGGAGCTCCCGCCGGGCCTCGAGCCCGCGGCCCTGCGCTCGGCCGCCTGGCAGGGCCTGGCCCTCCTCGGCCTCAACCGCTTCCGCCACCCGGACGTCCCGACGACCCAGGACGGCCTGGTCGTCGGCTACGGCACACCCCCGGACAGCGCATGGTCGGGCGCGCTGGCAGCACTGTGCCGCGTCTTGCCCTGACCGGGGCTCGGGGTCAGCGCTCCGTCGGTGATTCCGACAGTTCCGGGGAGGGCAGCGGCGTCGGGGGTTCGCCGAAGCGCGCCAGGACCAGCGCGCCGGCCAGGGCGACCGTGAAACCCAGGATCGCCAGCCAGCCCAGGCCCTCGCGCGCCTGGTCGCCCAGCCAGATCACGCCCACCAGCGCCGGGCCGATCGTCTCGCCCAGGACCGCGCCGGCCGTCGCCGTCGTCACCGAACCCCGCTGGAGCGCCGAGGTCAGCAGCACGTACGCCGTCCCGCCGCCCAGGAGCAGCGCGTACACCGCGGGGTTCGCGAGGTCCCAGCTGTCGATCAGCCGGACCGCCACCTCCACCACCCCGAAGCCGAAGCCCGCGAGCAGTCCGAGTGCCAGCGCCCGCGGCCGGCCGGGCAGCCGTCCGGCGGCCGCGCCGAGCCCCAGCACCCCGAACGCCGCCGCGAGCATCGCCCACCGCAGCGCCTCCGACGAGCTCTGCTCGCCCTCGGCGCCCGAGGCGAGGGCGAGCATCGCGAGCCCCACGCACACGACGCCCACCGCCGCCCACTCCATCCGGTGCAGCCGGACCTTGAGGAGCCACGACGCAGCCACCGCCGTGACCGCCAGACTCGCCGCGAGCGCGGCTCCCACCATGTAGATCGGCAGCGTCAGCAGGGCGACGATCTGAAGCCCGAACCCGATCCCGTCCAGGGAGAGCCCGGCCAGATATCGCCACTGCCGCATCGCCCGCAACTGCAGGGCCACGTCGACACCGGCCCCCGTCCCGGGCGTCGCCTCGCGCGCGCCGAGTGCCTGCAGCACCGACGCCATGCCGAAGCAGAGCGAGGATCCGAGCGCGCAAATCATCCCGAAGAGCACAAAGGGACTCTAGTGCGAGGGTGTTCGGACAGCGGCCTAAACTGTGCGGTCGCTGACCACGCGATCGGAAGGACTGACATGCGCAGGCTGAGGTCGAGCACGGTCGTGCTCGGCGGTATGGGGGTGCTCGCGGCGACGATCACGTCCTGCGGCTCCGAGCCGGACCGGCGGTGCGTCGACCCGCTGACCCGCGAGAAACTGCCGAGCTACGAGTGCGAGAGCGGTAGCGGCAACGGCAGTGGCAGCTCGACGCGCGGTTCGTACTACTACGGCGGCAGCGTGAGCGACAACAGGGTCAGCGGCGGCAGCTTCGACAAGACGGCCGTCGACACCGGCGGCTTCGGCTGCTCCGGTTCCGGCGGCGGCTGAGCGGGACGGACCGTACGACATGCAGCGGCACACGACCGAACCCCGGCCGTGGTGGCAGCAGACGGTGGAGGAGCAGGGGCTCGTCTACCCCCTGACCCGCTACCCCGACGACTCCTTGCGCCCGTACTGGGACGAGAGCGCGTACTACTCCTTCACCCTGCCCGAGGTCGAAGCCCTGGAGGAGGTCGTCGAGGAGCTGCATGCCATGTGTCTGGCGGCGGCGGCGCACATCGTCGAGCAGGATCGTTTCGCCGATCTCGGTCTCACCGACCCCCGGCTCGTCTCCCTCGTCGCCGAGTCCTGGCGCCGCCGGGCCGAACTTCCGTCGCTCTACGGGAGGTTCGACCTCCGCTACGACGGTACGGGCCCGGCCAAGATGCTGGAGTACAACGCCGACACCCCGACCTCCCTGGTCGAGGCCGCGAGCCCGCAGTGGTTCTGGATGGAGGAGCGCTTCCCCGGCGCCGACCAGTGGAACTCTCTCCACGAGCGGCTCGTCGACGCCTGGAAGCGCCAGGCGAAGCTGCTGCCGCCCGGTCCCCTGCACTTCGTCCACTCCGACGGGGACGAGCTCGGCGAGGACCTGATGACGGTCGCGTATCTGCGTGAGACGGCCCAGCAGGCCGGGCTCGACACGGAGGCGCTGTCCGTCGAACAGATCGGCTGGGACCGGCTGTCGGGGCGATTCGTGGACGACCGGCTCCGGTTCATCCGCAGCTGCTTCAAGCTCTACCCGTGGGAGTGGCTGACCACCGACCGCTTCGGCCCGTACGTCCTGGACACCCTCGACAACGGCGGCGGTACGGGCACGACCTGCTGGATCGAACCCGCCTGGAAGATGCTGCTCTCCAACAAGGCGCTGCTCGCGATCCTCTGGGAGCTCTACCCGGGCCACCCCAACCTGCTGCCCGCCTACCTCGACGGCCCCCGCGAACTGGCCGCGACCGGCGGCTACGTCGCCAAGCCGCTGCTCGGCCGCGAGGGCGCGGGCGTCACCGTCCACGAGCCGGGCTCCCCGGCCGTGGTGCGCGAGGAGCCCTGCTGCTACCAGGAGTTGGCCCCGCTGCCCGACTTCGACGGGAACCGTGTGGTGCTCGGCGCGTGGGTCGTCGAGGACGAGGCGGCGGGGCTCGGGATCCGCGAGTCCGCGGGCCTGATCACGGACGAGTACGCCCGCTTCCTGCCGCACGTCATTCTCTGACCGCAACCCGGGAGCCGAACCCCGCCCTTCCGGTCCCGAACCCCCTTCGGTTCCGACCGCACCTCAGGGGCCGGCCGTTCCTCCGGTACGGACGCCCGCCCGCCAGGGGCGGGCGTCCGCGTCACTCCGAGAGCACCGCCCGCAGCTGCTCCAGACCCCAGTCCAGATCCTCCTTGCTGATGACCAGCGGCGGCGCGATCCGGATCGTCGAACCGTGCGTGTCCTTCACCAGGACACCCCGGTCCATCAGCTTCTCCGAGATCTCCCGGCCCGTGCCCCGGGACGGCGCGATGTCCACGCCGGCCCACAGCCCGCGCCCGCGCACCGCCTCGACGGCGCCCCCGCCCACGAGCAGCCCCAGCTCGGCGTGGAGATGCTCGCCCAGCTCGGCGGCCCGCTGCTGGTACTCCCCGCTCCGCAGCATCGCGATCACCTCCAGCGCCACCGCGCACGCCAGCGGATTCCCGCCGAACGTCGACCCGTGCTCGCCCGGCCGGAACACTCCGAGCACATCACGGTCCGCGACCACCGCCGAGACCGGGACGACACCGCCGCCCAGCGCCTTGCCCAGGACGTACACGTCCGGCACCACGCCCTCGTGCTCGCAGGCGAACGTCCGCCCGGTCCGGCCGAGGCCCGACTGGATCTCGTCCGCGATGAACAGCACGTTCCGCTCACGGGTCAACTCCCGCACCCCGCGCAGATACCCGGCGGGCGGCACCAGGACCCCCGCCTCGCCCTGGATCGGCTCCAGGAGCACCGCCACCGTGTGCGCCGTGACCGCGCGCTCCATCGCCGTCAGATCGCCGTACGGGACGATCTCGAAACCCGGCGTGTACGGGCCGTAGTGGTCACGGGCCTCGTGGTCCGTGGAGAAGCTGACGATCGTCGTCGTGCGACCGTGGAAGTTGTTCGCCGCGACCACGATCTTCGCGTGCCCGTCCGGCACGCCCTTGACCTCGTACCCCCACTTCCGCGCGGTCTTCACCGCCGTCTCGATGGCCTCCGCGCCGGTGTTCATCGGCAGGACCATCTCCTTGCCGCACAGCTCCGCGAGCTGCGTGCAGAACTCCGCGAACCGGTCGTGGTGGAACGCTCTCGACGTGAGCGTCACCCGCTCCAGCTGCGCCCGCGCGGCATCGATCAGCCGCCGGTTGCCGTGCCCGAAGTTGAGTGCCGAGTACCCGGCGAGCATGTCGAGGTAGCGGCGGCCCTCGACATCGGTCATCCATGCCCCGTCCGCCGAGGCGACGACGATGGGCAGGGGGTGGTAGTTGTGAGCGCTGTGCGCCTCCGCGGAAGCGATCGCGTCTTGCGTCCTCGACACGGGATCTCCGTTCGTCCTGCGGCCTGGGGCGGGTGTGGCCCCTTTTTCTATCGTCGCTCGGATGCCGGACGAAGAAACCTGGGTGACGGCGCGCCCGCTACGCTGGAAACACGCACGGCGACTGGCGTACGGGGAAGCGACCCCGGGGGAGCCGTGCGCGGCAGACCACACGAGATGCCGCCCGCCTGGGCATCTTCGGGAATCCGAACCTCCCGTGTGGTGCCGCCCAGTCGATCTGAGCCGTACCCCGGGATCCGCCGAACGCCCGGAGGAACGCCGTGAACGACACCACCCCGCACCCCGCCCTCGCCGCCACCGACCCCGAACTCGCCGCGCTCGTCGGCGCCGAGGAGCAGCTGCAGGCCGAGACCCTGCGGCTGATCCCCAGCGAGAACTACGTGTCCCAGGCCGTCCTCGAAGCCTCCGGCACCGTCCTGCAGAACAAGTACAGCGAGGGCTACCCCGGCCGCCGGTACTACGAGGGCCAGCAGATCATCGACCAGGTCGAGACCCTCGCGATCGAGCGCGCCAAGGCGCTCTTCGGCGTCGACCACGCCAATGTGCAGCCCTACTCCGGCTCCCCGGCCAACCTCGCCGTCTACCTCGCCTTCGCCGAGCCCGGCGACACCGTGATGGGCATGGCCCTGCCCATGGGCGGCCACCTCACCCACGGCTGGGGCGTCTCCGCGACCGGCAAGTGGTTCCGGGGCGTGCAGTACGGCGTACGCCAGGACACCGGGCTCATCGACTTCGACCAGGTCCGCGAGCTGGCCCTCAAGGAGCGGCCCAAGGTGATCTTCTGCGGGGGCACCGCGCTGCCCCGCACGATCGACTTCGCCGCCTTCGGCGAGATCGCCCGCGAGGCCGGGGCCGTGCTCGTCGCCGATGTCGCCCACATCGCCGGCCTGATCGCGGGCGGCGCCCACCCCTCCCCGGTCCCGCACGTCGACGTCATCTCGACCACCACCCACAAGACCCTGCGCGGCCCGCGCGGCGCCATGCTGATGTCCCGCGAGGAGCACGCCAAGGCCCTCGACAAGGCCGTCTTCCCCGGCCTCCAGGGCGGCCCGCACAACCAGACCACCGCCGCCATCGCCGTCGCCCTGCGCGAGGCGGCCCAGCGCTCCTTCCGTGACTACGCCCACGCGGTCGTCGCCAACGCCAAGGCCCTCGCCGAGGCCCTGCTCGCCCGCGGCTTCGACCTCGTCTCCGGCGGCACCGACAACCATCTGATCCTGATGGACCTCACCCCCAAGGAGGTCCCGGGCAAGATCGCCGCCAAGGCCCTCGACCGCGCCGGGATCGTCGTCAACTACAACACCGTCCCCTACGACCCCCGGAAGCCCTTCGACCCCTCCGGCATCCGCATCGGCACCCCCTCCCTCACCTCCCGCGGTCTCGGTACGGAGCACATGGCGCAGGTCGCCGACTGGATCGACCGGGGCGTCGCGGCGGCGGGCTCGGGCGACGAGGCCGCTCTCCTGACGATCCGCGCCGAGGTCGCGGAGCTGATGGCCGCCTTCCCGGCTCCGGGCCTCCCGGTCTGATCCCGCGCGGGCTGCTCCGACGCAGTCGGTCCGAGGGGGTCCGGTTCACGGCGATCCGGCCAGGGGCGGTTCGATCCCGACCCGGCCGAGCATCGGCCGCGGCCCGGATCGGCCACAGCCCGGATAGCCGCGGCCCGCGGCCCGCGGCCCGCGTCCGCTCAGCGCGCCGACTCGGCTATGCGGCGGGCCTTCTCCAGGGAGGGCTCGCCCTCAAGGCGCAGGGCCAGGGCTCCCGCGTTCCTCGTCCAGAGGAGCGTGGGGCCCGCCGTGCGTATCGAGTGGGTCCACTCCTTCCCGCTCGCGTCCGTCATCGGGAACCGCAGCAGATGGGGCTCGGCGAACCAGTAGCCCTCCGCGCCGTCCGGCAGATCGACCCACTCCGGATGCGTCTGCACCTGCTTGCCGAAGGCCATGGGAAGCCGCGCAGGGAACTCGTCGAGCCGGACCGTCCGGCCGCCGTCCCCACGCCAGCACAGGCTGATCACAGCCCGCCCCGCCTCCGCCGAGCCGGTCACCGAGACCGCGTGGGGCGCACCGAGCGCGCTCGGTATCAGCGGCATGAAGCCGGCCCTGCGCCCGGCGTCCTCCAGCGACACCGGATCGGTGCACCCCGGCACCGCCGCGCCCGGGCCGGGGTGCGCCCCGGGGTCGTACCGCACCTCCACCCCTCCGAAGCCGAACCAGTCCGCCACCGTCGCTCGGACCGGCGGCGTCAGCACAAGCACCACGAGGACCCCGGAGAGGGCCGCGAGGAGGGCCTTCCACCGCCGGCGCAGCCACTCGGGCCGCAGCCACCCGAACCGGGGCCGGGGGGCCGGTGGCGCCGGCACCTGCTCCGCCAGGAGCTGAGCGAGCACCCGCTCGGCCATGGTCTCCCCGTCCACGTCCGGCACCCTCAGCTGCCGTCCGAGGTCACGCAGCTCATCCGGGAGCCCGTCGTCCGTCATGCTCGTCACCTCCCTCCAACGCCAGTCCGAGCTTCTTCAGCGCCCGGCTCAGCCGGGACTTCACCGTCCCCCGCGGCCAGCCGAGCGCCGCGGCCGTCTCCGTCTCGTCCAGCTCCAGCAGATACCGGTGGATCACCACCTGCCGGTGGTCCTCACCGAGGCCGTCGAGCGCCGCGAGCAGCTGCCGCCGCCGCTCGTCCTCCTCCACCGCCACCGCCGGATCGGCCCCGTCCGGTATCAGCGGCTCGCCCGCGAGCAGCTCCGCCTCCCGCCCCGCGACGGCCCGCTGCCGACCCGCCGAGCGCACTGTGTTCCTCGTCTCATTGACCACGATCCGCAGCAGCCACGGCCGGAACGCGGCCCCGTCCTTGAACCGCCCCAGCGACCGGTACGCCTTGAAGAAGGCCTGCTGCACCACGTCCTCGGCCTCCGCGCCCGCCCCGTACGCCACCGCCGCCCGCAGCGCGACCGCCGTGTGCGCGCGGACCAGCGCCGCGTACGCCTCCGCCTCCCCGGCGCGTACCCGTGCGATCACCGCGGCCTCGGCTTCGTCTTCGACGACCCGGCCCCCCTCCAGCGTCCTCACACCTTTGATACACCGGCAGAACGGGTTCGGTTCCCAGTCCGGGATCGCCCCCCGCACCTGAGAGAATGTTGAGCATGGCCTCTGACGTTCCCCGTGTGCTCTCCGGAATCCAGCCCACCGCAGGCTCGTTCCACCTCGGCAACTACCTCGGCGCGGTCCGCCAGTGGGTCGCCCTGCAGGAGACTCACGACGCCTTCTACATGGTCGTCGACCTGCACGCGATCACGGTCCCGCAGGACCCCGCGGAGCTGCGCTCCAACACCCGGCTCGCCGCCGCCCAGCTGCTCGCCGCCGGGCTCGACCCCGAGCGCTGCACCCTCTTCGTCCAGAGCCACGTCCCCGAGCACGCGCAGCTCGGCTGGGTCATGAACTGCCTCACCGGTTTCGGCGAGGCCTCCCGCATGACCCAGTTCAAGGACAAGTCCGCGAAGCAGGGCGCCGACCGGGCCACCGTCGGTCTCTTCACGTACCCGATCCTCCAGGTCGCCGACATCCTCCTGTACCAGGCCAACCAGGTCCCGGTCGGCGAGGACCAGCGCCAGCACATCGAGCTGACCCGCGACCTCGCGGAGCGGTTCAACGGCCGCTTCGGCCAGACGTTCACGATCCCGGCGCCGTACATCCTCAAGGAGACGGCCAAGATCTACGACCTGCAGGACCCGACGATCAAGATGAGCAAGTCGGCGTCCACGCCCAAGGGTCTGATCAACCTGCTCGACGAGCCGAAGATCACGGCGAAGAAGGTCAAGAGCGCGGTCACCGACACCGACACGGTCATCCGCTTCGACCCCGAGAACAAGGCGGGCGTCTCCAACCTGCTGACCATCATGTCCACGCTCACCGGGACCGGCATCGCCGACCTGGAGAAGAGCTACGAGGGCAAGATGTACGGCGCGCTGAAGACCGACCTGGCCGAGGTCATGGTGGACTTCGTCACGCCGTTCCGGACCCGTACGCAGGAATATCTGGACGACCCGGAGACGCTGGACTCCCTCCTGGCCAAGGGCGCGGAGAAGGCGCGCGCCGTCGCCGCGGAGACGCTGGCGCAGACGTACGAGAAGGTGGGCTTCCTGCCCGCCAAGCACTGAGTCCAAGGACCCTGGCCTCAAGGGTGGTGCAGGCCGCACACTGGCGGCTGCACCACCCATCGACCCGAGAAGACCGACGACGGAGGAGAACGACGTGGGGACCGTAACGCTCGGCGTTTCGATCGCGGTCCCGGAGCCCTACGGCAGCCTGCTCCAGGAGCGGCGCGCGGGCTTCGGGGATCCCGCCGCGCACGGCATCCCCACCCACGTCACCCTCGTCCCACCGACGGAGGTCGACGCGGAGCGGCTGCCCGCGATCCGGGCGCACCTCGCCGAGGTCGCGGCCGGCGTCCGTCCCTTCCCGGTCCGGCTGAGCGGCACCGGAACGTTCCGCCCGCTGTCCCCGGTCGTGTACGTCATGCTCGCCGAGGGCGTCTCCGCCTGCGCCTGGCTCCAGGAGCGGGTCCGGGACGAGTCCGGGCCGCTCGTGCGCGAGCTGCAGTTCCCGTACCACCCGCACGTCACCGTGGCCCACGGCATCTCCGAGGAGGCGATGGACCGGGCGTACGAGGAGCTGACCGACTTCGAGGCGGCCTGGACCTGCTCGTCCTTCGCGCTGTACGAGCAGGGGGCGGACGGGGTGTGGCGGAAGCTGCACACGTACGAGTTCGGCGGCTGCCGCACCGTCCCCGCCGTCCCGGCCCAGGGCGCCCCGGTCGACACCCCGACCCCGGCGGCGGGCTGACCCCGTCCGCCACGCCGCCCCGCCAGCCGGCTGACCCGACCGCCTGCCGACCCCCGGCCGGGGCCCACCCCGGCTCACCGCCTCACACCGGCAGTCGCCGGAACACCGGCCTCGGTACGTGGCGGAGCGCCGACATCACCATCCGCAGCGCCCCCGGCACCCACACCGTCTCCGAGCGTCGCCGCAGCCCCAGCTCGATCGCCGTCGCGACCGCCTCCGGCGTGGTCGCCAGCGGGGCCTTCTCGACGCCTGCCGTCATCCGTGACCGTACGGAACCGGGCCGTACGACCATCACGTGCACCCCCGTCCCCTGCATCGCGTCCCCGAGCCCCTGCGCGAACGCGTCGAGACCGGCCTTGGACGAGCCGTAGATGAAGTCGGCGCGGCGGGCGCGCTCCCCGGCCACGGAGGAGAGCACCACCAGCGAGCCGTGCCCCTGCGTCTGCAGCGCCGCCGCGCAGACGAGCCCGGCGGAGACCGCCCCCGTGTAGTTGGTCTGGGCGACCCGGACCGCGGCGAGCGGGTCGGCCTCGTCGTGGGCCTGGTCGCCGAGGATCCCGAAGGCGAGCAGCACCAGGTCGATGTCCCCCTCCGTGAAGATCTTGCCGAGCCGTTCCGCGTGCGACGCGGGGTCGAGGGCGTCGAACGGGACGGTGTGCACCTCCGCCCCCAGTACCCGCAGCGAGTCGGCGGCGGCCGTCAGGGCGGGGGAGGGGCGCCCGGCGAGCCAGACCGTACGGGTGCGGCGGGCGATCAGCCGGCGGGCGGTGGCGAGCCCGATCTCGGAGGTGCCGCCGAGGAGAAGCAGGGACTGCGGGGTGCCGAAGGCGTCCTTCATGACGATCAAACTCCTCGGAGAGCAATCGGAGAGCGAGACGACGGAAGAGGTCCGAGGGTGACGACGGACCGTGGGTCGAGCACGGCGGGCGCGGTGTGGCCCGGCCGGTGGGGACTCGATGGGGTGTCGCTCTCGGCGGCCATGGAGGCGACCGTATCGCCCTACATGTGATTGATGCCCGCTTTTGCCGTAGTTCGTCGAAATGGGTGATCAAACGAGTGTCGGAAGAGATGGCCGACGGTGGCCGACACGGTGTCAGGGGCCGGTGTGGGCATGGTTCTTGTGGTGTGTCTGCGATTCTGGGGCCCGGACGATCGCATTCCGGTCAATCGGTGGATCAAGGGGTACGCGTACGACATGGACTGGTTGACCAAGCTCCCCGTCATCGGCCCCTGGGTCGCCCGGCTCATGCGGACCCATGCCTGGCGTTCGTACGAGACCCTCGACGCCGCCCATTGGACCCGGCTCGCCGCCGCCATCACCTTCATCAGCTTCCTCGCGCTCTTCCCCCTGATCGCCGTCGCCGCGGCGATCGGCGCCGCGCTGCTCAGCAAGGAGCAGCTGGACAAGATCGAGGACAAGGTCTCCGACCAGGTCCCCGGCATCTCCGACCAGCTCAACATCGGCGGGCTCGTGGACAACGCGGGCACGATCGGCCTCGTCGCCGGCGCGCTACTGCTCTTCACCGGCATCGGCTGGGTCGGCTCGATGCGGGAGTGTCTGCGCGCGGTGTGGGGGCTCGACGACGAGGACGAGGGCAACCCCGTCGTGCGCAAGGGCAAGGACGCGCTCGTGCTGCTCGGGCTCGGAGGGGTCGGGCTCTGCTCGCTCGCCGCGTCCTGGCTCGGTTCCACCGCCGTCGGCTGGAGCGCCGACCGGGTCGGGATCTCCGGCGAAGGAGCCACCGGGATCCTGCTCCAGGTGGCCTCCGTCGCCGTCGCCGCCGTCGCGGGCTTCCTCGTCCTGCTGTACCTGCTGACGCTGCTTCCCGGCGTCAGCCCGCCGCGCCGCCGCCTGGTGGTGGCGGCGGTGATCGGAGCGATCGGCTTCGAGCTGCTGAAGCTGCTGATCGGCGGCTACATGCGGGAAGTCGCGGGGAGGTCGATGTACGGCGCGTTCGGCGTCCCGGTCGCGCTGCTGCTGTGGATCAACTTCACCGCGAAGCTGCTGCTGTTCTGTGCGGCCTGGACCTCGACCGGGGCTAGCGAGTCGGCTCGTCGTCGACGTCCTCGCGGGACTTCGGACGACGACCGACCAGCTCCGGCAGCGGCCAGCGACGGTTGACGAGGAAGACCGCGCCCGCGAGGACCACCAGGACCCCGCCGACCACGCCGAGCGCGGTCCCGACACCGCCGGTCCTCGCTCCGGCGGCCGAGCTCTCGGCGGCACCCGTGCCCGGAGCGTTCTTGCCGGGGGCGGGCGTGGAACCGTCGCTCTCGGTTCCCGGGTTCGTACGGGCGGACTTCGGCGGCACCAGCCGGCCGACGGGCGTCACCTTCCCGGACGCGGCGAAGCCCCAGTCGAGGAGCCGGGCGGTCTCCTTGTAGACCGCGTGCTGCTCCTTCGACGACGGGTTCATCACCGTCACGAGGAGCACTTTGCCGTTGCGCTCCGCAACGCCGGTGAAGGTGGAGCCGGCATGCGTGGTGTTGCCGTTCTTCACGCCCGCCATGCCCTGGTACGGCGCGACGCCGAGCGCGCCGGTCAGCAGCCGGTTGGTGTTCTGGATCTCGAAGGTCTCGCGCTTCTTGCCCGGCTTCTGCTCACCGGGGAACTGGGCGCGGGCCGTGGCCGCGTACTCCCGGAAGTCCGCGTTCTGCATCCCGCTGCGGGCGATGAGAGTGAGGTCGTACGCGGAGGAGACCTGGGCCGGGGCGTCGTAGCCGTCCGGCGACACGACGTGGGTGTCCACGGCCTGGAGCTCGTCGGCGCGGTCGTTCATGTCTTGCACGGTCTTCTTGATGCCGCCGTTCATCTCGGCGAGCACCCGCACGGCATCGTTGCCGGAGCGAAGGAAGACACCGAGCCAGAGGTCGTGCACGGTGTAGGTCTGCTTCTCCTTGACACCGACGAGGCTGGACCCCGAGCCGATCCCGGCGAGCTCCTTGGCGTCGACGGTGTGGCTCGTGGTCTTGGGGAGCTTCGGCAGGACGGTGTCCGCGAAGAGCATCTTGAGCGTGGAGGCCGGGGCGAGCGGCCAGTGGGAGTTGTGCGCGGCGAGCACGTCGCCCGTCTCCGCGTCCGCGACGATCCAGGACCGCCCGGTCAGCTCCTTGGGCAGGACCGGGGCGCCCGCGCCGAGCTTCACCTGCGTCCCGGGCAGGCCGAGCAGCGCGCCGCCGACGGAGGCCATGGCGGCGGGCGGCTTGGGCTGTTGGTCCTCCTTGTTGTCCGCATGTGCCGGTGAAACGACGACAAGGGGAAGCAGCGCGGCAGCAGTGACCGCCCAAGCGGTCTTCTTCGAGGCAGACACGATCGAAAACGTACAGGTACGCGTCAGGGAACCGAACCCCGCGGGGCGTTTCCCCCCGGGGCGTCCACCCGGACGCCCCGGCCGTGGGGACCGTGCGACGGGCGGTGATACTGGGGCTATGAAGCTCAGCCGTCCCGTCTCCTGGTTCCTGCTCGCCTTCGGGGTGTGGAGCTGGTTCATCTGGATCACTTTCGTCAAGAACCTGTGGAACGACGGGAGCGGTCTCGCCTTCGACGACGCGGGCGACCCGACGGCCTACTTCTGGGTTCATCTGCTGCTCGCCATCACGTCCTTTGTCCTGGGGACGGTGGTCGGCATGATCGGGTTGCGTGGCGTGCGCGCATTGCGGCGCGAACGCGGATAGGGGTTGGGGCGCGTGCTCGTCTTCCTGCTGGTCTTGGTCGTGGTCCTCGCCCTGCTGGGCGGGGTCCACTGGTACGTGTGGAAGCGACTGGTCCGCGATGTGACGGCCGCGGGGGGCACGGCACGGCGCCTGGGTACGGCGGCCGCGTTCGTCCTGCCCGTACTGGCGCTCGCCGCCCTCACCTCGGGCCGGGCCGGAGCGCCGTTCTGGCTCCAGCAGGTGGTGGCCTGGCCGGGCTTCCTCTGGCTGGCCCTGCTGCTCTACGTGACCCTCGCCCTCGTGGTCGGCGAGGCGGTCCGCCCGCTTCTGCGACGGTGGCTCGAGCGCCGCGACGCCGGGGCGACCGCATCCGGCGACGGCCGGGACGGGACGGCGGCCGCGACGGAACCCACGGACTCCGGGCACAGCGGATCGCGTGCCGGAACGCCGGCGGGCGGCCCGGTCGCGACGGCCGGCGGGGGCGCCTCCACGCCGGCCGGCGATCTGCTGACCGAGGTCGACGCCGAGCCGTCACCGACCGGACCGGAGGACGGGGCCGAGACACACCGCGGCACCGATGAGGCCGGCGCGACCGGTCCCGCCGGCGCCACGGCCGTGTCGCGGCGGCTGTTCGTGTCGCGGGTCGTCGGCGGGGCCGCTGCCGCCGCCGCGGTGGGGACCGTCGGATACGGGACGTACGGCGTGCTGCGCGGGCCCCGCGTCAAGCGGGTCACCGTGCCGCTCGCCAAGGTGCCGCGCGCCGTCCACGGCTACCGGATCGCCGTCGTCTCCGACATCCACCTCGGGCCGATCCTGGGCCGCGCCCACAGCCAGCGCATCGTCGACACCATCAACGCCACCCAGCCCGACCTGATCGCCATCGTCGGCGACCTCGTCGACGGGACGGTCGAGAACCTCGGGCCCGCCGCCGAGCCCCTCGCCCAGCTCCGTGCCCGGCACGGCTCGTTCTTCGTGACCGGCAACCACGAGTACTTCTCCGGCGCCGACGCCTGGGTCGACCACGTCCGCGAGCTAGGCCTGCGTCCCCTGCGCAACGAACGCGTGGAGATCGCCGCCGGCTTCGACCTCGCCGGGGTCGACGACATCGCCGGAGAGAGCGAGGGCCAGGGCCCGGACTTCGCCGCCGCGCTCGGCGACCGCGACCGCGCCAAGGCCGCCGTCCTGCTCGCGCACCAGCCGATCGTCATCCACGACGCCGTCCGTCACGGGGTCGACCTCCAGCTCTCCGGCCACACCCACGGCGGCCAGCTCTGGCCCGGCAACTACCTCGCCGATCTCGCCAATCCGACGGTCGCCGGTCTGGAGCGGTACGGCGACACCCAGCTCTTCGTCTCCCGCGGCGCCGGCGCCTGGGGACCTCCCGTACGGGTCGGCGCGCCCTCCGACATCACCCTCGTGGAGCTGGCTTCCAAGTAGGCCTGACAACGGGCGTGCCGGCAGGCGTGGCGGTGGGCCTCGCCGGGGCGTAAGTCCCTCTATCCCGGACATATGCGTGCAGTGTGAAGGTTTACTCTTCCACTTGTGAAATACGTGTGATTGGGTGACGCCATCGCGGCATGGCTGGGCGCCGCCGCGCCAGGGGTGGGCACGAAAAAAGGAAGCACGGCGATGCGGTCGACGGTCCGTATGCGGATCCTGATCACTTGTGGAGTTCTGGTGGCCGCCGGGGTGGGGGGCTGGCAGCTTCTTCCCTCCGACGACGTCCGGAAGGACCCCATCACCGTCGGCACCACCGACGAGGTGACCTCGCTCGACCCGGCGGGCGCGTACGACGCCGGTTCCTGGGCGATGTACAGCAATGTCTTCCAGTCGCTGCTCACCTTCAAGCCGGGCTTCACCACACCCGTCCCGGACGCCGCCGAGAACTGCAAGTTCGTCGGGTCCAAGCTCACCACGTACCAGTGCAAGCTCCGTGACGACCTCACCTTCGCCGGCGGCCGCAAGGTCACGGCCGAGGACGTCAAGTTCTCCTTCGACCGGATGCTGGGCATCAACGCGGACGTCGGTCCCGCCCCGCTCTTCCCGACCCTGAAGAAGGTCGTGGCCGACGGCCAGACGGTCACCTTCAACCTGAGCGGCCGGGACGCCACCTTCCCGCTGAAGCTGGCGACGGGCGCGGGCTCGATCGTCGACCGCACCCAGTACCCGGCGAAGAAGCTCCGCGAGGGCACCACGGTCGAGGGCTCGGGGCCGTACGTCCTCAAGGAGTACAAGCCCGGCGAGAGCGCCCGTCTGGAGCCGAACCCGAACTACCGGGGCGCGCTCACCAAGACCGGCGCCACGGTCGTCGTCCGGTACTTCACCGAGTCCGAGGAGCTCTCCTCCGCGTGGAAGGCCAAGCAGGTCGACGTCACGCACCGGCAGATGCCGCCGGAGTTCCTCTCCAAGCTGGGGACCGACAAGGACACGGCCCGGATCACCGAGGCGCAGACCGCCGAGATCCGCAATCTCTACTTCAATGTGAAGTCCCCGTCGCCGATGGCGAAGAAGGCGGTCCGGCAGGCCGTCGCCGCCGTCATCGACCGCCCGGCGATCGTCACCGGCGCCTACCACGGCACGGTCGAACCGCTGTACTCCCTCATCCCGCAGGGCTTCAACGGCCACAGCACCGCCTTCTACGACAAGTACCCCGAGCCGTCCAGGAAGAAGGCCGCGAGCCTGCTGGAGGACGCCGAGATCGAGACCCCGGTCTCCTTCACCCTCGGCTACCGCAAGGACGCCACCTACGGCGCCGAGGCGGCCGAGCTGAAGCGGCAGCTGGAGGCCACCGGTCTGTTCGAGGTGAAGCTCGTCGAGGCGGAGTGGAAGGAGTTCCAGAAGGCGTACGTGAAGGGCGACTACGACGCGTACCCCGTCGGCTGGCTCCCCGACTTCCCGGACTCCGACAGCTTCACCGCCCCGCTCGTGGGGACGGACAACGCGATGCACAACGGCTTCGCGAGCGCCAAGATCGACCGGCTGATCTCCGCGACGCAGCAGTACAGCGACCGGGGCGCGGCCGTCAACGACTTCGAGGCCATCCAGGCGGAGGTGGCGGTGGACGTGCCGCTGGTGCCGCTGTGGCAGAAGAAGGACTACGTCCTGGCGACGGAAGATGTCGCCGGTTCGCAGTACCTGACCGACGGCACCGGCATCTGGCGGCTGTGGGAACTCAGCTGGATCTGATCGCCCGCCCGCGAGCCGACCCGGGGCCCGGCCTGGGTGTGGACCGCGCGGGGCGCGGGGGGGGGGGGGGCTGTCTGTGACTGTGGGGGGGTGTC